>CAMZIO010000033.1 GCA_947307255.1 uncultured Clostridia bacterium
TGCTTTGCAAGGAATATCTCACCTCCCCCTCCTTTTTGTAAGATATGCACAAAACCGCGGTGTCTTTTTGTGCAACAGCGCAACAGATCGTTCGGTTTCCGCCCTTTGCCGCGTCAGAAACGCCAAAAAAAACGCCGCGAGAAGCGGCTGGGCTCCTCTGCGGCAGAGCAACTCTGCAAAAGAAAAAATGGCGGTTGTTATTCCCGGACCGACATGTTATCATAACTGCAACGCTTCCATAAAATGCCGCCGTTCACCCGGCGGTCAATTACAGAAAAAAGAGAAAGAGGATATCCCATCATGCATCTGTCTTCCGATTTTTGGATCATGCGTCCGTGCAATTCGCTGTTCTGGCTGACTGCCGCGGCGTTTTTACTGCTGCTCTCCGCTGCCAGCCTTCTCCTGCGCGGCAAGAGCGAGCGCGTCCGCCAGACGGCGCTGGCGGCGGCCAGCCTGCTTACGCTGCTGGGCTTCGTTCTTTATAAGCACGCCCTCTCCGTCGACGCGGCGTACGACGCCGCCACCGCCGCAACGGGCGGCTTTAACTGGTGGGGCGAGCTGCCGCTGCACCTGTGCAATATCAATATGCTTTTGCTGCCCGTCGCGGCGCTGAAAAAAAGCCGCTCCCTGATGAGCTTTTGCTTTTTCCTCGGCCCGCTCGGCGCGACGATGGCACTGCTGATGCCGGGCAGCGGATTCGACGGCTACTCGCTGCTGCTGCCGCGTATGCTGGGCTATTACGGGACGCATTTTATGATCGTGATCGAGGGGCTGGCGCTCTCGACGCTCGGCCTCTACCGCCCGCGGCTGCGGGATCTGCCGCGCACCGTCGCCACCGCGCTGGGCGTCCTGTTTGCCGTGTTCTGCCTCAACTGCCTGATGCGCGTAAGCGGCCTGTATCCGAGAGCCAACTATTTCTACGCGATGGAGACGGACGGGAATTTCGTCCTGGAGCTTTTTTACCGCCGCATCCCCTGTCCGCTGCTGTATCTGCTGCCCTGCGTCGGGATCCTCGTCGTCTATATGCTCGCCGTTACGCTTCCCTTCACCCTTGCCGAGCGCCGGGGACGGAACGCGCCGTCGCAGGTCTGAGCGCCGAGGCGCAACGCAAAAAACGAGACCGGCCAACGCCGATCTCGTTTTTCTTATGGAGCGGGCGACGAGGCTCGAACTCGCTACCTCCACCTTGGCAAGGTGGCGCTCTACCAGATGAGCTACGCCCGCGGAACGAAACAGACTATACCAGACCGCCGCGCGTTTGTCAAGCCCTATTTTTCCCGTTTCGGCAAGAATTTGTTGCAAATGAGAAAAAGCTGTGATACATTGAATTATCTGAATTTCAACAAAGGAGCCTGTCATGCCGTTTACAACGCCTTGATCAGCAGCCCTGCGTATCTGAAAAACCACACAAGGAGCTGTTGTTATGTCAACTATAAAAGAAGAGATTTCCCGCCGCCGAACCTTTGCGATCATCTCGCACCCCGATGCCGGTAAGACCACGCTGACCGAAAAATTCCTGCTCTACGGCGGGGCCATCGCCCAAGCGGGCGAGGTCAAGGGCAAGCGCGCCCGCGCCGCCACCTCCGACTGGATGGAGATCGAAAAGCAGCGCGGCATTTCCGTTACCTCGTCCGTCATGCAGTTCCAGCACGGCGGCTATTGCATCAACATTCTCGATACCCCCGGCCATCAGGATTTTTCCGAGGATACCTACCGCACGCTGATGGCGGCGGACAGCGCCGTGATGGTCATCGACGGCGCCAAGGGCGTCGAGCCGCAGACGCGCAAGCTCTTCCGGGTCTGCGCGCTGCGCCATATCCCCATCTTCACCTTCATCAACAAGATGGACCGCGAGACGCGCGATCCGCTGGAGCTGTGCGAGGAGGTAGAGCGGGAGCTGGGCATCGACACCTACCCCGTCAACTGGCCCATCGGCAGCGGGAAGGAGTTCCGCGGCGTGTACGACCGCGAAAAGCGCTGTATCCTGCACTTTACCGACGCGGGCCACGCGCGCAAGGCCGCGATCACCGAAATCGACCTGGAGGACCCCGCGCTGATCGAGCTTCTGGGGCAAAAGCGGCGCGACGCGCTGGCAGACGAGATCGAGCTGCTCGGCGCCGGACGGGAGTTCGACCTCTCCGCCGTGCAGAACGGCACGCTCTCGCCGGTATTCTTCGGCTCGGCGCTGACCAATTTCGGCGTGGAGCCGTTCCTGGAGCACTTCCTGCAGATGACCACGCCTCCTCTGCCGCGCGTGTCGGACAGCGGGGAGGTAGACGTGTTCGCGCCGGAGTTTTCCGCCTTCGTCTTCAAGATCCAGGCCAACATGAACAAGGCGCATCGCGACCGTCTGGCCTTCATGCGCATCTGCTCGGGCAAGTTTGAGCGCGACACCGAGTATTACCACGTGCAGAGCGGCAAGAAGATGCGTCTTTCCCAGCCGCAGACCATGATGGCGGCGGAGCGCGAGATCGTCAACGAGGCCTACGCCGGCGACATCATCGGCGTGTTCGACCCGGGCCTGTTCTCCATCGGAGACACCATCACCGTGCCGGGCAAAAAGTTCCGCTATTCCGGCATCCCGACCTTCGAGCCGGAGCATTTTATGTCCGTATCGCCCAAGGATACGATGAAGCGCAAGCAGTTCATCAAGGGCATCGAGCAAATCGCCCAGGAGGGCGCGATCCAGATCTTCAAGATCCCCGACTCCGGCTTTGAGGACGTGGTGGTCGGCGTGGTGGGCACGCTGCAGTTCGACGTGTTCGAATACCGCATGAAAAACGAGTACGGCGTGGAATTGCGGATGAACGGCCTGCCCTATGAGCACCTGCGCCTGATCGGCGCTTGCCCGTGCGACACGAAGGATCTGATGCTGTGCACCGGCGCGCGCGTGCTGGAGGACTTTAAGGGCAGGAAGCTGATTGCCTTCGGCGGCGAATGGTCGGTGGGCTTCTTGACCAAGCACAACCCCGGGCTGGAGCTGATCGACTGGCTGAGCGTCTCGTAACAAAACGGCAAAAAGGGAGGAGTGAGCACGGCTCACTCCTCCCTTTGCTTTATCTTACGGCTGGGGCGAAGGGCTTTCCGCTTCCGTCCCTTCCGGCTCCTCCGGCGTCTCCGTATCCGGCGTCTCTCCCTCCGGCGCGGGGAAAAGGAACACCTCCACAATGCCGACGTCCTCGCTGTCGGGGTAGAAAAACACCTGCCAGGCGCCGTCCTCCGGCGCAAGCTCCTGCTGGATCTGGTACACCATCTCCATCACGCCCGCGCGATCGGTGGAAAAATAGCCGATCCGCGCGGCAATGCGATCCCAATCCTGCTGCACCGCGGTCCGCAGCAGATCGGGCAGCGCCTCCGTGCTGGTGGCATTGATCAGGGCCTTTTGTTCCTCGGCCGTGCGGCGATAGCCGAAGTGGACGGCCAGCTCGTAATAGCCATGCTCCTGCGTGCCGGCGTAGGTAATATAGTCGAGCAGGTACGCGCCCAGCGCCGTCTCCTGCTGCACCTCGCCGCAGGCAGCGGCGGCAAGCGCTTCCGTGCCCGGCTCGTCGGTATAGATGCGCACGACGCCGTCGTCCGCGTGGTCGCCCAACAGCAGAAGCAGCGCGTTGACCAGATCGGGATAGTTCTCCGCCCGCAGGGTCCCCGGATCCGCATTTTCCCAGTAGCTCTCGCTGTGCGGCTCCACGGAGGAATAGGAACGCTCCAGCACGAAGTTGCCGCACCCGCTCAGCAGCAGACATAAAAGCAGCGCCCACACGATATTGCGAACCTTCAACGCCTCCACCTCCCAATCTGATCCCGGCGGTTCGGTTATGCTGCATCTATGATACCATACCGCAGAGAATTTGCAAGGCCCATACTTCGGCAATCGCCGCACCGCGCGCTTTACATTTTTCTGTCCGTATGTTATACTATACTTTGTTGTTAATCCGCACCTGCATACCAAAGGAGGTACCCTGTGAAAACCCTGTTCCGCAAACTGATTTCCACCGCACTGGCCGCTGCGCTCGTCGCCGCGCCGCTGTACGCCGCCGCGTCCGAAGCGCTGGGGCATGATCTGTTCGCCACCAGTACCGCGCTCAATCGGCGCACGGAGCTTGCTACCGGCACGTTCTGGAGCGATTCGCAGTCCGATCTGCGCAAGGAAAACTATATCGTCTACACGCCCAATTCCAGCGTAACGCCGATCGTAACCTACGGCAGCGCAACAACGAGCCTTTCCACCGTACCGGCAATGGCAAAGGAACTGGAAGCGCGGGGCTATCGCGTGGTGGCCGGCATCAACGGCGACTATTACGACGTGGGCAACGGCGTGCCGCTGGGCACGGTGATGACGAACGGTGTGCTGCAAAGCGCGCTGAGCGTGAACTACGCCATCGGCTTTTGCGCCGACGGCAGCGCCGTTCTGGGCAAGCCCGACCTCGCCTTCCGCGCGGTTCCCGACGGCGGCGAGGCGTTCGACCTCTCCGCGTTTAACTACGTCCGCCATTCGCTCTACGGCATCTATCTCTACGACCACAACTTCAACTCCCGCCACTCCACCGCCACCAGCGAGCCGGGCGTGGACGTCGTTTGCTCCGTCGTGAGCGGGCGGCTGTCCATCGGCGAGACGCTGACCCTGCGCGTGGACGAGGTTTTGCCGGAGGCGACCGACACCTTCGTGCCGGAGGGGAAGTACGTATTCACCACCAATCTCAAATCTGGGGAGAAAAACGCCGCCGCACTGCGCGCGCTTACGCCGGGGCAGACGGTGCGCGTGAGTGTTACCGCGGCGGACAGCCGCTGGAACGATGTGGAGAATATGATCGGCTCGCTCTACCAGCTTGTGGAAAACGGTCGGGTGTGCGACGGGCTGATCGCCGGCTCTGCACCGCGCACCGCCGTGGGCCAGCGCGCGGACGGCACGCTGATCTTCTACACGATCGACGGCCGTCAAAGCGGCTATTCCGTCGGCGCAACGCTGACGCAGGTGGCCATGCGCCTCGTGGAGCTTGGCTGCGTCAGCGCAATGAGTCTGGACGGCGGCGGTTCGACCACGCTGAGCGTAACGATGCCCGATCAGCTCAGCTCCGACGTGGTAAACGTCCCCTCCGAGGGTCGTCCCCGTGCGGTGAGCAACCACGTCTTTCTCGTTGCAGCCAGCCAGCCCAGCGGCATTGCCGACCACGTCTATCTGGCGCCGGAGGCGCAGGTAGCCCTGCCGGGCGCACAGATCCGCGTGAAGACGGCGCTGGTGGACAGCAATTATATCCCGATGGATACGCCCGTAACGCTCTCCAGCGATCGCGGCAGCGTCGTTGACGACGTTCTGACCCTGCCGGCTGCGCCGGGGATGGTCAGCGTCAGCGCCAGCGCCGCCGGACGCCACGCCTCCGCGGCCGTGGAGGTGATCGAATCTCCGGACTCCGTGGCGCTCTACCGCAGCGATAAGAAGCTCGACTCGCTCGTGCTTGCGCCGCTGGATCAGGTACAGCTCGACGCCCGCGCGCTTTACCGCCACGTCGGCATCGCCGCAAACAACGCCAGCTTCACCTGGACGCTGGACGGCGACGTCGGCGCCGTGGATCAAAACGGCGTGCTGACCGCCGCCGACCACGCGGGCAAGGGCACGCTGCGCGTGAGCGCGGGCAAAACCAGCGTCAGCATCCCCGTCTCCGTTTCCGGCAAGGCGCTGCGCACGCTGGAGGATTTCGAGGCGTCCTTCCCCTCCATCCGCTCGGAGGACGGCAGCGTGCTGCTCTCGCGCAATACGCAGGAGGCATATCTGCGCCGCGGCTACGCCTCCGGTCGCGTGGACTATCAGACCGTCGGCGCCGACGGCGCGCGTCTGCCCGTAAGCTATCCGCTTGCAAACGGCTATGACCGTATCAACCTCTGGGTCTGCGGCGACGGCAGCGGCACGCTGCTTTCCCTCGACACGGACGCCGGAACCGCGCCGGTGGCGACACTGAGCTTCACCGGCTGGCGGCAGCTGAGCGTGGCAATCCCCTCCGGGGCGAGCGCGGTAACCGCCATCGCCTTCTCCGCGCCGGACGGCCGCAGCGGCACGGTGTATCTGGATCAGCTCGTACTCTCCTGCGGCGGCATCGTGGACCAAACCGCGCCGGCGGTCTCGCTTTCGTTCGGTGATGGCGGCGTACAGGGAAGCGCGATTGACGCCGTGGACGGCACGACGCTCGCCGCGCTGACCCTCAGCTACGACGGCAAGGCAATCTCCTGCCGCTACGACGCAAGCGGCGCGGTAAGCGCCGCGCTTCCCGCGTCCGACGGCCTTTCCCACCGCGTAAGTCTCACTGCCCGCGACGCCAGCGGCAACGTCGCACGCGCCAGCGTAACGGTGAGCGCCGCGCAAAACGCCGCTCCCGCCTTTGCCGATACGGCGGGACACTGGGCGAATGACGCGATCGACCACCTGCGCCGCAGCGGCATCACCAACGGCAACGGCGAAGGCAATTTCCTGCCCGATGCGCGGATCAGCCGCCAGGAGTTCGCCGTGCTGCTCTACCGCTATCTGAATCCCGGCAAGGCCAATGCGGTGGATCTGCCCTTTGCCGACGCCGGACAGATTGCTTCCTGGGCAAGCGAGGCGGTGCGCACGATGTACGCCATGGGCGTACTCAAGGGCTCGCCCGACGACAGCGGGCGTCTGCACTTTTACCCCAACGCAACGATCAGCCGTCAGGAGGCGGTAACGATGATCGGCCGGCTGCTGGAAAAGGGCTACGCCGCCCCGGCGCTCGCCTTCCGCGACAGCGCCGCCATCGCCGACTGGTCGGCAGAGTACGTCAGTATCCTCAGCACCATGGGCATTCTGACCGGCGAGGCGGACGGCAGCTTCCACCCCGCCGATCCCATGACCCGCGCGCAGGTGGCCACCGTGCTCTTCAAGCTGCGCTGAACGCTCCTTTCCAGAAAAAGGGACGCCTCACTGTCGTGAGGCGTCCCTTTTTTCCGTTGCGTTATTCCGTTCCCAGCATACGGTAGCCCACGCCAATCTCGGTGAAAATGTACTGCGGCGCGGCGGGGTTTTTCTCGATTTTGCGGCGGATGTTCGCCATATTTACCCGCAAGATCTGATTGTCCGCCTTCGCCATCGGGCCCCAGATCTCGCGGATCAGATAGTCGTAGGTCAGCACCTTGCCCGCGTATTTGCCCAGCAGCGCGACGATCTTGTACTCGTTGAGCGTAAGATGCGTATCCTCTCCGTCGACGAGGACGTGATGCTTGTCGTAGTCGATCGTCAGCGCGCCGATGCGGTACTTCCCGGTCTGTGCCAGATCGGCATTGCCGACGCTGGTGCGCGTATGGCGGATCGCCGTGCGGATACGGGCAAGCAGCTCCGACGTGCCGAAGGGCTTTTCCACGTAGTCGTCCGCACCCATGTCCAGCGCCCTTACCTTGTCATGCTCGTGCGTGCGCGCTGAAACCACAATCACCGGAAGGGATGACCAGGCGCGCACCTCCCGCAAAATCTCCAGTCCGTCCATATCGGGGAGCCCCAGGTCCAGAATGATCAGATCCGGACAGTGCGAGGTGATCAGCGAACGCGCCTGCGCGCCCGTGGCGGCGCGCAGGGTGTCGAAGCCGTTCGCCTCCAACACAGTTGACATAAAATTCCCGATGCTCTGCTCATCCTCGACGATCAACACCTTATCCTTCAGCTTCAACGTCTTCCTCCTCCTTCATCGGCAGGGTAAAGCGCAGGCACGCGCCGCCCTGCGGCAGGTTCTCCGCACTCATGGTCCCCCCGTGCGCAGCGACGATCGTCCTGCATACCGAAAGCCCGATCCCCATGTTCTTCTTGGTATCCGAGGCGCCCCGCTGCGCGTCGGGAAGCGTGCCGTCAAAGAGCGTCTCCAACTTTTCCGGCGGGATACCGCAGCCGTCGTCGCTGACAGAAAAGCAAGCCATATCTCCCGTCCGATGCACGTCGACGCGAATACCAGTGGCGCCGTCGGCATGGATTGCAGCGTTTTCCAGCAGGTTCATCAGCACCTGACAGATCAGCGTGGCGTCCATCGGCACCATCAGCACCTCGTCCGGCACCTGTACGGAGACGGCCGGCTGCGCAAAGCGCTTGGAAAACTTTCGCACCGCCTCTGCTACGACCTCCTCCGCCGCCTCATATTCCTTTTCGATGCCGCCCGGCTCGTCGCTGATGCGGGTGATGGACAGCAGGTTTTCCACCATGCGGATCAACCACTGGGCGTCCTCATTCACGTCCAGCAGCAGCGCGCGCTGCTGCTGAGGGGTAAATGCGTCCGGGTTTTCCAGTATCGCCGCGGTATTGCCCACGATGGAGGTCAGCGGCGTGCGGATATCGTGCGACATGGCGCGCAGAAGATTGGCGCGCATGGTCTCCTTTTCCGTTTCCCGCCGCATCTGCTCCTGCTTCTTGATTTGCGTGGTCATGGCGGAAATCATCAGCGATACCGCCAACATCGTCAAAAACGTGAGCGGATAGCCGGTCATGGTAAAGTTCAGCTGCCAATAGGGGTACGTGAAAACGTAGTTCACGCAGGCCACGCCGAAAATGGAGGCAAAAATCCCCCAGAAGTATCCCTTCGTCCAGCGTGCCACGCAAGCCACCGCCAGCACGAACAGCAATCCGACGTATCCGTCTCCGGGGTCCGCCCGATACAGCAGCAGCCGCAGCACAGCTGCCGCCGACAGCACGCCCACGGTCAGCGCCGCATCTGCTATCCGCCATTCCCGGCGGGGCGATTTCCACTCCCGCTGTTTCATCGTATCGCCTCCGCATACAGAATCTGAATCATGATTTATTATATCACGTTTGACGCTAAAAGTCCGCTAAAGATCAAGTTTTCGGCAAAATACACAGTTTTCCCGAAAAATGCGCGGAGGAGGCGGTTTCCCGCCCCCTCCGTGCAGGGGAAACGCTTTATACTCTGCGGATACGAACGTTCGTTACGTTTGCCAGGCGGAAGCCCGGCTCCTGCGCAAGGGCGGGGAAAAACGCTTTCGATGCGCTCCATTCTTTCATCTAATCCGTATGGTCTGCGACTGTGAGTTGTAATAATTGCCATAGGTATCGTACAGCGCCGTCTCAACAATCCACCAGGTATCTGTTATCTTCTCCTGCCCCGTCAACGCATCAACCCGGATTCTTTCTTTTACTGTTTTGTAGGTGTACAGCGTACCTGCGGCATTCATATCCATACACATATTGATAATCATAGCCGCATATGCAGACGGCATAGTTACCGGAATCAAGCCAAGTATTCCAGTTACAATCGTCGATATGTTGTTAGTAGTTGCAACATCTTGCGCAGAAATATGGGTAACGTTTATTTGAATCGGTGCTGAGATTTCATATCGATAGTAATAGCGATTCGCATTGATGGACACATCCGGCGCCTTTGCGAATGCAGCCGTAGGACAAGTCGTAGAGATAAGTACCGCCAGCAAGAGCATCATAGAAATCCGTTTTCTCATATTATCCTCCTTTTGCATTTTCAGCGTTTTTGGCTTTTCCATCAGCGTATTTGCGCGCAAAAAACAGCAGCAGCGCCATGATTCCAAAGACGACGGCATACTGTATCGGCTGACTTGCCGCGCGGCCGTTCGGATATCTCTGCCAAAGTGCAAATCCTGCTGCTGTTACTGCCATTAACAGAAACCCAACAGACGTAACGCGCAAATACCGTCCGACTTTTTTCCACTCAATTTTTTGCATGATTACCTCCTGATAAGCGATTGATTCCGACGCAATAATTCTTTGTACTTTCACCTCCTTATGCAAATTGCGTGCTTCTTCCGCCTGCATCAGCCCTCCTTTCTATTATCTATAACGATGAAAGCAGGGCTTTTTTTACATCATTCTGAAAAAAAGAACATTTTTGTCGAATTCGACAAAAATGTTCTTCTGTTTTGTGTATATTGCTATTCATTCTTTGGCCGCACGGCGGCGCGCAGTTTGCTCTTGCGCAAAGCGCGCATGGGGTTTTCGCTTCTTCCCCCGTCTGATGCGATTAGCCCTTCACATGCGCAAGCGATATGCGCAGCTCGGCAACCGGATCCTCCCTATCAATGGCGCAACCCGCATCGCTCACGTCCGGCTCGTAAAGCGCAAGGCGATACGTCCAATCGTAGCCGGCTTTTACCGCGTTCCCTTCTTCGTCAAAAAAAGCCGGCTCGCCGCTGATCACGGCGTAATACGTTCGCGATTTCTCCAACGTAACCGCGCTCGCCGCGCTCCCGGAGCGGCTGTCCACGATCTCCTCCGCGGCGGCCATGTTGTACGCCGCATCGCCGTCATAACGCGCGATGACGACATAATCCACGCCGGACCCGTCCGCGTCTGTACGCCTGTAAACGCAGTATACGAAACCGTCCCGCTGCCCGCTCTCCCGCGCATAGCCGTCAACCTCCTCCCCGTTGAACCTCTGATAGGCGGAATACGCCGGGCTGCCGTTATCCTCCTGTGTAAACGCCATGATCTCGGTTTCCGACTGAAGGATTACACCCATGCCCCTGGCATACAGCAGATTTGCCGAAAGAACGATCCCGCACAGAATAACGGCAAACACACAGCAGCTTCCCACAGCGACGGCAAGCGGCGACGGCCACCGCCTTTTGCTGCCGCTGTTGATATGCCAGTTGTAAAACACCTTGTAAACCAGCGCGATCACCAGCGGAACAAGCAGGAACAGCGCCAGGCCGAACAGCAGAACAAGCACAATCATGGTATCCCTCCTTATAGATGGAATCTGGCTTTAAACATATAGTAGTAGGATCGCGTCACGTCGATCCTTGCGCCGTTCGTCATATGCAGAATGAATTTCTGAAAGAGGGACGCCTCGATCTGTTTGATCTGCACGGTGTTGACGATGGCGGAGGCGCTCACGCGCAAAAATTTCTCCGAATCGAGCAGCTTTTCTATCTGCTTGAGCCGTTCACGCGTTACAAAGGTCTCGTTCGCCGTATGCACGAAAATCTCATGCCCCAGGCTTTCAAAATACACGACGTCCGCCACGGCAATATAGAAAAGGCGCTCGTCCTTCTTCACCGGAATATAATTGACGCTCATGCTCCGCTTCATCAGGATATAGTCCGAGCCCTCGTCGTCAAAGATACCCAGCGCGGCCAACTCCTGGCGCAGCGCGTCGTCCGGGTCGAGCAGTATTTGCAGCTTCATGGGACCCCTCCTTTCGCTTACATTTTATAAAGTGCACCCGGTAATTGCAAGCGATCGGAATAACTTGCACCCCGTGCGGCATACCATGCAGAAAACACCCCGGATCGGCAGGTATCCGGGGCGCTCGTCAATCGCCGGGACGCTTGCGCTCACAAGCGTCCCGGCGGCTGAAAAACGCGCCGCCCGTCCCCCGACATCGCGGGATGGGGCAGCGCGTTTTTTCACAGGGATTCTTTTTTCTCAATGCTGCGCACGCGCAGCACGCCGTCCGCCACGCAAAAGCGCACGTTCCATCCGGCGAAATGCATCCCGTAGACCCGTTCGGGATCCTCCTGATAGCCGGGCCGCGGGTCCTGCGCCAGCACGCCCAGCAGCGCTTCCGCCTGCTGCGGCGGCAGCTTTTCCAGCAGCGCCGCCGGGCAGTCCACCGGGATCGTTTCGGACGGGGCGGCGGCAAAGCCGCCGCGCGCGTCGCCGTGCGCGTCGGTATAGGGAATATAGGGCTTGACGTCGTAGATCGGCGTGCCGTCCATCAGATCCGCGCCGGAGACGTACAGCACGCTGCCAAGCCCTTCCTCCTGCGCGATGCCCTCCAGCTTTACGCAGGAGAGACCGATCGGATTCGGGCGAAACGGCGAGCGCGTGGCAAACACGCCCATGCGCACGTTGCCGCCCAGGCGCGGCGGGCGCACCGTAGGGGACCAGGTATCGCGCACCGTCTCGGAAAACTGCCAGATCAGCCAAAGGTGAGAAAAGCCCTCCAGCCCGCGCAGGGCGTCTGCCTTGCGGTATTCCGGCTCAAAGATCACGCTGGCACGCAGCGCGTTTACCAGCCCGCTCTGGCGCGGGATGCCGAACTTATCCGGAAACTCGCTGCGTATGCGGGCAATCACCCGCATCATATGCTGTTCCATCGCTTCACTTGAGCTTCATCGGCGTAAGCGCGAGATAATCCTCCAGCGTGCCGTCGCTCAGGCAGCATTCGATGATCTTCTTCCCCAGCGGGTCCAGATCGGCCGCCAGGAACTGCTCCAGCTCGCGCTTGAAGAAGTCGGTGAGGATTTTCGCCCCCTCGTCGTATCCGGCGTTACCCAGCTTGGACTGCGTCTCGGGCCGCAGGAAGGTCTGGCGGATAAACTGGCTGTCCATGCGCATCTCGTCCAGCGCAAAACCGAAGAGCGCGCAGCGCGCCGGGACGAGATGCTTCGCCTTGATCTGACCCGCATGCCGCGCCAGATACTCGCGGCTGAGCCATTCGCTCATAAAGCCGACGTTGTAGGCGCCGATATGCTGGTTGGGGATGAGCACGTTGAGCGTATTGGGACAGGCGATGATCTGATCGAGCAGCATATTCGCCTGCGTAACCTTCAGACCCGTGGAAAACGGCCAGTAAGACCCCACGCCCTCGCTTTTCAGCCCGCTGCCGGCGTTGGTGTCGGCAATGCTGGGATTCTTAAAGCCGCGCGGCGAAACCAGCCGCCACAGCCAGGACAGCGCAGGCGGGATCACCTGCAGCATACCCATGACGCCGTAGTTCGGATTTTTCGCCGTCGACGGCGGCATCCGCACGCCGAAGCTGCGCACGTCGACCTCCATCGGCTCCGTGTCGGGGACGATGTTGGTGATCATCCTGCGCGGGATAATCACGCGCGGGTTGGTGCAGGGCTTGCCGGTAGATTCCAGCACGTGCTCCCAGATCAGGCAGGTTGCGCCGGGCACACCGTCCATGTTGAAAAATTCCAGCGGATGCGAGGGGTGAATGCAGATGCGCTCGTAAAGCGGGCTGTTGCCGTAGGCGTTCATGCCGTCCATGCGCAAAAACCAGCCGTCCTCCGCATCCAGAATCACGAGCTTTCCGCTCTCCGGATCCTGCAGCTTTTTATAGGCACAGGCCATATCGTCGGCAATGGGATAGATCTTACAGCTCTCCCCCAGCGTCATGTAGTATTTTTCACCCGTAACCGTATGCGTGCCGATGAGCAGACGATCGTCCTCCTCGCGGTGGAAGTCCTCCAGCATCTCGCTCTTTCCGCCGCCGGACGCCCCCTCGTGCATGAAAACGACCTCGTTTTCATACGGCGTTTCCACCATCGCAGCAGAGGCGTGGCAGCAGATCCAGCCCTCCTCCTCGCCAATGTCGAGCAGGATCGAAAACACGCCCTTCTTTGCACTGGGGCCGGGATAGAGGTTATAGGAAAAGACCTCGTGCAGCGTTTTCGAGCGGTTGTGGACGACCACCTGCTTGCCGTCAAAATGCGTATGCCGGAAGGGCGGCGCAACGTATATGATTGAGCGCGGCGTATAGCCGTTGGGCGTGTCCGAAATGCTGACAAAGCCCTGCATATTGGCAAGGGAAAGCGCGAAAAACGCCGCGTTGATCGGGCAGATCATCAGGCTCGGACTGCCATAGGTCCGGTCGCCCGCGGTGAAGGGCAGCAGCAGCACCTGCTGTTTGCCCAGCCAGTCCAGCGTCTGCGTGCGCAGCGTCTCAAACGGATAGCCAAAGCGATCCCGGAAACGCGGCTTGTCGGAGGGCAGATCGTCGCCAATGGCCATGCTGTTGGGGTCGCGGCGGCGCATATAGTCCTCCATAAAATTGACCACGGGGCCGTTTTTGCAGCGCACGACCTCCGCCTCCTTGACGATGCCGTGTCCCTCGATGGGATAGACCACGTCGTACCGGGAGGTGTGGGTCGGCCCGTAAACCATCTCCTCAAGTTCCTCTTTCGTCTCGATATAGGCGATCGTTTTACACTTTTTTAACGTCTCCGTTACGTCCGGCGGCAAATTGAATTTTGCAAAATAGCTGTCCGTATACATCGTGCATCCTCCTTTTGGTTATTGCGCTTCATTCTATCATACTCTCCGCGAAAAATACAGCCATTTTCCGTTGCTGCGCCGCGAAAAAAGAACCGCCCTGCGTCGCAGGGCGTTCTCCGGGTCCGGTCATGAAATTTTCCTGACAAAATTGCCGCCGATCCGCACGCCCTCCTGCACGATGAAAAACGCGTGCGGGTCCATCTCGCGCACGACCTCGCGCAGCTCGCTCTCTTCAAACTTGCTCACGCACACGCACAGCACGCGGATATCGTTGCCCGTATAGGCGCCCTTGCCCTCCCAGTAGGTTACGCCGCGATCAATCCGGGACATGATCCTATTGGGCAGCTCCGGGTCCTCGTCGCGCGTGAAAATCAGCACCTGTGCGGAAATATTCTGCTGGTGTGCGCGGTCCAGAAAGAGCGCGGAAAAGACCATGAAAATCACCGAATAGATCACGGTGTTCAGGTCGAACAGGATCGCGCAGACCGTATAGAGCAGCACGTTAAAGCTCATGCTGAAGCGTCCCACGGTAAAACCGGCGTCCTTTTTGGACAGCCACAGTCCGATCACGTCCAGCCCGCCGCTGGAGCAGCCGCAGGTCAGCGTCAGCCCCAGGGAAAAGCCGCAAATCAATCCGCCGATCACGCAAGCGGTCAGCCGCTCCTCCACGATCGGCGCCGCCGGCACGCGGATCAGACTCAAAAACAGCGAGGAGCTGACCACGCACACCAGCGTGCGCGCCAGGAACTTTTTGCCCATCGACCGCCACGCCAGCAGCAAAACCGGGATATTGACCAGCAGATACAAAATGCCGGAAAAGTCCACCGTCGTCGACAGGTTCAGCGCCTTTACCAGCACCGTGCGGATAATCTGGCACATTCCCAGCAGTCCGCTGCTGTACAGCCCCATCGGCACGATGAATAAATTGACGCCCAGCGCGTAAAGCAGCGTCGCAAAAACGGCAATGACGATGCGCGCCCAGGGATTTTGCAATGCTTTATGGAACATCAGCCTTCCTCCACTCCTCACGGATCGATTCGTATGTGTATTGTATCATCCATTTTTTTGAAGTCAAGCAATATCTTTCTATAATCCGTAGCGTAAGCAGCGATAAAGCTGACGCTTGGCCCGCGCGATCGTGCGCGAAACGGTGGATTTCTGCACGCCCAGCTCCCGCGCGATCTCGGAGACGGATTTCCCCTGTTCATAGTGCATCTGCAGCAGGTCGCGCTGGCGTTTGGTCAGTGCCTCTTCCCGTGCCAGCCGTAAATTGCGCCGCAGCCGTTCGATCTGCGCCGCATTGTCGGCGGCGTGCGCCGTCCGCCACGCCGCCAGATCCCCGTAGAACTCGTTGTCGCGTATCGTGCGCGGCGCGTTATACCGTGTACTTTTCACTGCGATAGTATCCCCTTTCATAATAGCGTCGCGTCAACTGTGCCAACTCGCGCGATTGGCGCACCAGCGGCTCCAGCTCCGCCATACGCAGCCGGAGCGCCCGCGCAAGCTCGGCGTCCCGCGTCTGCCGCGCCTGTTCGCGCAGCGCCGTAATACGCAGGCGCAGCTGCGCGGCGTCCTGCTGATAGCCAAAGGACATCTCATATAAGGTCATCGTCGTCATTCCCTCCTATCGTGATCTCATAAGGCTGCAGCTCCTGCCGGGCAAACTCGCAAAAACAATCCCTGCACACGGTCAACCCGCGGCGCTGCCATGCACGCTCGCCGGCATAAATCTCCTGCGCGCACAGGCTGCAGGTCGCCGCAGCGTACCCCTCCGGTCGGAGGTTGCCTCTGTATTTCCTTCGTTTCAAAAAAACCTCCCGAAAATTATGCATTTTTACTTGACAAAGCCGGGGGAATCTGTTAATATACGCATTGCTGCGGAAATGCTGGTATAGCTCAGTTGGTAGAGCAGCTGATTTGTAATCAGCAGGTCGGGGG
>CAMZIO010000034.1 GCA_947307255.1 uncultured Clostridia bacterium
GCAAATTTTTCGGGAGTTTCTTCCTTTTCTACGTTTACATACTTACCCGCTGTGGGATCAAGCTCAAGAAAATCAAAGCGGACTATCAGATTTGAGGCTCGTTTGCGTTGATGGCGGGCATCGGGGCTTGCCCTGGATCCGGGCGGAGCGAAAAACCCGGCGTGACCAAAACGGTCACGCCGGGTTCGTGCCTTTCCGGCCGGTAATCACTGCCGCAAGACTGCATCCTTGCGGAACGTTCTCCGGCATATTCCGGCATTTGTTTGCAGTCGGCCCATCGCAGCTCACGCGGCGGCGCGCCGATGTGTCAGGCAAGCAGCGCAAGCAGTTCCTGTGCGGTCGCGCCGGTAAAATAGCGCGCAACGTCCACGTCCCGCAGCGCCTCGGCGTAAGCTGCGCGGTTCGGCCGCAGGCCCAAAAAGCGCGCTGCGAGCAGGGAGGGATCGTCCGTGCTGAAAAAATCCCCGCGGAAGGACAGGGCGGCAATCACGCCGCCCTTGACGTCCAGATACGCCTCGACGGTGCCGCAGCCTTCGATCCGCCGGCGCTTGCAGATCGTACACGCCGGCGACTTTCCGTAATTCCACGCCCAGGTCGCGTAGCGCTCGGCGCGCAGCGCCTCGATGGCGGCGGTATCCTCCGGCGTTAAGGTATAGGCTTCGCCCGGCGTTTCCGCAAGGATCGTTTCCAGCAGCATCTGCCGGAATTCCGCCAGGGAGACGTCGTGCGGCAGATGCGGCCGCACGTTCGTGACGCGGCTGCGGACGGATTTGATCCCCTTGGAGCGGATTTTTTCCTCGTCCACGCGCAGCGCCTCCGCCACGACGTGCAGATCGGAGTCGAACAGGATCGTGCCGTGGTGCATTACGCGCCCGCCCTTGAGGTACTGCGAATTGCCGGAAATCTTTTGCCCCTGGATGGTGATGTCGTTCCGGCCGGTCAGCTCGGCCTCGACCCCCAGCGTGTGCAGCGTGCGGATCACCGGCAGGCAGAAACGGCGAAAATCAAGCCGCTTCTGGTCGGAATCCGTAATAAAGGTGAAATTCAGATTGCCGAGGTCGTGGTATACCGCGCCGCCGCCGGACAGCCGCCGTACCACGCGGATACCGTGCGACTGAACGTAAGGCTCGTTGATTTCCGAGAGCGTATTTTGATACTTCCCGATGATGATCGCCCGGTCGTTCTGCCAGAGCATGAAATACGCGCGATCGCGCGGCAGGACGTCAAAGACGTACTGCTCCGCCGCCAGGTTATAAGCCGGATCGGTGGTGGAAAGATCCAGATAGGAAAGGTTCACGTTATTGCCTGCTTTCCGCGCCGGGGCGCTTTGGTATTGGGATAGCAAGATTGTAAGAAACCGCGGCGGGATTTGTCAAGGGGAAATTCCCCGGCAGCGACGAGCCCAGCTCGTAGAGCCTTTTTCGGATATGGTATCGCTTCCCGTCGGCGTAGTATGCGTATGTCTTTTCCCGCTCGACCACGAAGCACTCGATCTGTTGGATTTCGAGCAGCTTGATTTCATCCTCCCGATAGCCCGGAAGCGGCACGGAATGATACCTTTTTCCTACGTCGGTTTTTGCAGTTTCAGCAGGGTTTCCCCGATTGCCGCCGTCTGACGCCTGATTCGGGACAAAAAGCGGGTCGCTGCAAGCGTTTGCAGCGACCCGCTTTTTTCACGTGCTATGAACCGGTATGAAACGCTCATCGCAGATTACGACTCTTCTGTTCGTTTCAAAGAGATTAAAATATAAACAGTTGCCACCAAGATCAGGTCTGCGAGTTGATGTGGCCATCCCTTAAAAAACCTCGTAAGGATTATTTCGGTATCAAGCCCGGCACGGAAGACCACATCGCAAATCAAAAAAGTGAAAATGTAGATCAAAAAATAGCGCCACTTAATTTTTTTGAGACGATTGAAAAGTTTCTGCATAGTATTTTCTCACTTTTCACGAATTCTCTGATATGTTTTGACTGCCTTTTTTGTGCCGGTTATCAATTTGTTGTATCCACCCGCACCACAACGTCATATGCTTTTTTCATAGCGCACACGTTTCCATTCGTACAGCAATAAAGAATTCCATCCGAGTTTGCGACGATTTGCTGTGGAATCGTTTCGCTTACTGCTTCCAATTTGCAGCATTTGGCGGAAAGTGGCTCTGCTTTTCCTGTGAAAAACACGTTATTTTGGGTATCGGAATAATAAAAAACTTTTTGCCTCGCATCAATGGAAAGCGTTACAAATCCCGATACATACGTTCCTGTTATCTCCTCATGCGAAACTGAGGTGTTTTCTCCTGCTATAAATCCGAGGAAAAAAGCAACTGCAAGCAACGCCAAAATAACAAGTGCTTTTTTGTACGGATACCTTGGAAAAGCGTGAGATTTAATATGCATGACAGCGCACATATACCTGTCCCTCAATAGCGCGGGTGATATACTCACCAGTAGGACTCCATGCCCAACTTGTTCCCGCAGGCCTTTCGTAGACTTCATATTTAATCACTGTTAAATCTTTATATATATGGAGCCAGCAAGCTCTATTGGCCAAGGCAGGAACCATCACTCCAGATGTTCCTTCTATAGTGGAACCAACATCCGTACTAAATGTAAATACGCCCCATCCAACAGAAAGCGTTACGGTTGAAGAAGTCCCCCCAGGTATCCAGGATAAGTAGGAGCCAGCTGGCAAATTAAAACCCCCGATCGGCTGCCCGCCGGCCTTTCCAATGTGTTTCATTGTAAAAGATCGTCTATCGACTTCTACCAGTTTTATCTCCATGTCATGTGCCTTTGTGTGGGGATTCTTAACTTCGTCTGCCGCAAACGCCGGAACGCACAGCGACAGGCTCATGATCGTTGCCAGGGTCATGCTCAGAATTCGCTTCATCAGATTCTTTTTCATTTGACAATTCTCCTTTTGCTCGTTGATTTTGTTGGGATGTTAGTCTAAAAAGAAGTTGCCTAATACTGCTTCCTGTCCAGTTATCTCCCTTCTGGGATAATCTGAATTACGTTTGACATTATATAATGATTATTTATTAATTTCAAGAGAATAATTATATCACATTGATAATAGCATAGATTAACAGAAATGAATGTTATTTGGAAAACGGTGCGGCAGACGGCAAAAATCGGGGCGGCAGCGTTTGCTGCCGCCCCGATCAGGTGGATCAGGTGGGTTGCTTTATCCGCGCGCCTTGCCGGGACGCCGCGGCTTTGATACAAGTTTTGCAATAAATCATACTCTACGCACAGCCGGGTGCTGAACCCGTATTCCATTTCTCTCAAGAGTGAGGGTTATGACGGATTGCTTGGCTTTTTGGAATCCCCTGCAAAGAAAACGAAAGCGCTCAAAACGAGAATAACGATCGGCACCAGGAATGCCAGGGTCAACAGCGGATCTTCCAAACACGAAAACAAGTTGCCCGGGATGGCCATGCGGTCGAGACAGTATGCACGGATCTTGCTGATTTCATAAAGAATCGAGAGCAGAAAGGCATTCGTGGAAAAGCAAAGAAGGCAAAGAATTGCCGTTATAAGAAAAACACTTTTCTTCATATGCAATACTCCTTAGTAATGGTATTCAAAGCGGATTTGCGCGAAGGGCTGCGGCCGGAGAATCGTAGCGGGAACATCATAGGTAAAGGTCTTCCCATCTATACGTATTGTGTGAATCTGAATTATGTTGTATCTGTTGTAGATAAGGTGCATATAGCATTCTACAACTTCATTCGCATTGAGTACACGCGAGGTCTTTGTTACTGCAACAGAAACGCTTCTTGTATAGTCAAATCCGAGAGCAGCTTGAATAATCCCTTTTTGAACGCCGAGAGTTCCAGATATACCAACGCTTTCAGCTATGCTTTCCGATACTGACAAGGTTTCTCCTGTAGAACTCGCCTTTCCCACTCTACCAAAGTACGTTTCACTTCCGCTTTCCGTTCCGTTATAATACGCGGATTTCAGTTCCCATGTTTCATAAACAGAAGACCGCAGAGCGACATTCTTATCTAATGAATCTAATGCAACTTGGCTTTTCCCTAAAGACACACCCTTCGCCCCTGCTTCATATTCATCTCTAATGATCTGTTCAAGAATCGGATACAGATACATTGCCTCTTGATCTTCCATTTGCTCTCGTACAACAGTCATTGTTTCTTCAAAAGTGGGCATATCGGTCGATAAAGGCGCCGCAAACGCCGGAACGCACAGCGACAGGCTCATGACCGTTGCCAGGGTGATGCTCAAAATTCGCTTCATCAGGTTCTTTTTCATTGAATGCTTCTCCTTTTGCTCGTTGATTTTGTTGGGATGTTAGTTTAATAAGAAGTTGTTCCCGGAATTAATCTTCCTTCTCTTCTATTGGATACCCACAATAGGGGCACACGTTTATTTTTTCGCTACTCCCTGGAAGAAGTTTCTTGCACTTCGGACATTTCCAGAAAAAGGGGCGTAAAATAAGGTAAGCGACGAGTGCTACTAGGTACAAAGCGATGAAAGCACCTTTTCCTGTGAGAGCTACCAGAATCACACTGCAGAGAAAGGTACCTGTAACTACCGATAGGGCAGCTTCTTGGAACTGATTCGGGTTTTCTCTGAACTTGTCAAGAATTCTCATCGTGATATCTCTTCAAAACTGCAGTTATGTTATATCGGCCGTTGTCGTAGGACAAACCATGCCAAACGTTTTGATTGTCTTTTTCGTTCCGTTTGCGTTGTGAAAGAAGGACACACTTGTTACTTGAGATTTTTTGTCGAAAAGATAAGTGGTAAAGTATCTTGCCAAGATTCCTGAAGTGTCGTAGCCGGTATGGTTTGCGTTTAAGGAAGATGTGGAATATATCGTATTTTCTAACGCATGGACTGTCATGTTAAGTCCGGTTTTTCTGCCGCCGGCATAGTCTGTGCTGTATATGACGGCGCCAAAGCCGGTTTGGACGTAACTGCTTGAGGCAAACGGTGTCCAGTATCCATGAGAATCCTGATACTGATAAAAACTGACTTGCTCTAATGCAGCGCAAGAATATGTTGCAGTAATACCATACACAGTCGTACTTGGTGCAAAGCCTGTTATTGCTGATCTTAGAGCATCATAAGCTGAGATGTAACTATTATAATCTTGATAAGCAGCACCTAAGTAGGCCATTCCTGCAGCCCTAAGAAGTTCATAGACTCCAGCAGAAACGCTCGAAGAGATCGTTTTATTATTCACCGATGCGGAGTGAAATAGATTGGACTCGGTAGTGGGGCGTGCGTCAGTCCGCTTGACCAGGTAGCGCACGCCCTGAACATAAACATAATATGTAGTCGTATCAAGTGAAACGCCGGAAAATGCCCGCTGAGAGGGCTGCTTGGCAAGATCGGTCCCGCCAGAAAAAGGCGCGAGCTCGGCCGGTGTGCTCGGCTTAGCGCCGGAATTTATGAGCCGCTGCTGGCACTGGTTTGCTCGTTTCGTATCTCCAGCAAGAATTGCCTTGTTTCTTTCGAGAATAATCTGATCAATATCGTCAATGGTAACTGAGCTGACTGACCCATCAGGGTTTACAAGGTGCCCATCATATTTTGCGATATCTTCTGTGTTTTCCGTTTCGTGTTGTACTTCGGGGTCAAAAGATGTATCAATATTTGTTGAATTATTCCTGCTGCCAGCATCTTCTTTGCACAGATGATTCGTATCCGTGCTGCCATATTCTGCAAACGCCGGAACGCACAGCGACAGGCTCATGACCGTTGCCAGGGTCATGCTCAGAATTCGCTTCATCAGGTTCTTTTTCATTGGACAATTCTCCTTTTGTTTGTTGATCTTACCGAGATGTTAGTCTGATAATAAGTTGCTCCTATTGTTTTGTGCCTTCAGAGTTTTTGTGCTTTTACCTCCTTGTGCAAATTGCGTACAGTTTCTGTCTGCATCAGTCCTCCTTTCTATTATCTATAACGATGAAAGCAGGGCTTTTTTTACATCATTCTGAAAAAAAGAGCATTTTTGTCAGATTCGACAAAAATGCTCTTTCGTTTTATGCATCTTGCCATATACCGGTTGCGGCAAGAAGCGCGAGGAAATCGGGCCTGCGCTTCTTGCCGCAAAAACACGTTATTCTGCCGCCGGATGTAAACAGACGGCGCTGAATGGGCAGCAGCGCCTTTCTCAACTGCAAGAAAGACGGTTTTGCCCAAAGGCGTTACGCCTGCAGCTTGGGAAGCTGCTCCTCGTAGAAACGCAGGCTGTCGGGGTTGGACAGTGCGTCGCGGTTGCCGACGGGACGGCTGTTGAGAATGTTGGAGACGGCGCCCTCGACCTTCTTGCCGTTGAGCGTGGTCGGGATTTCCGGCGTCTCCATAATGACGGCGGGCACATGGCGCGGGGAGGCCTTCGTGCGCAGCGTGGTCTTGATCTTCTTGATCAGCTCGTCGTCCAGATGATAGCCCGGCTGGCACTTGACGAACAGGACGATGCGCTGGTCGCCGCCCAGATTCTGCCCCACCGCGAGGGAATCCTCGACTTCGGGGAGCGAGTTGACCTGGTTGTAAATCTCCGCCGTGCCGATGCGGACGCCGGAGGGCTTGAGAATGGAGTCACTGCGGCCGCAGAACGTGAGGCCGCCGGTGTTGCCGTGCAGGATCACATAGTCGCCGTGCCGCCAGATACCGGGATAAACCGTAAAGTAGGCGTTGAAGTAACGCTCGCCCTTCGGGTCGTCCCAGAAATACAGCGGCATGGAGGGAATGGGCTTTTCGCACACCAGCTCGCCCTCCCGATCACGGATGGGCTTGCCTGCGTCGTCGTAGCACTCCACCTTCTCACCGAGACCGAGGCCGCTGAGTTCGCCGCTGTAAACCGGGATCATCATATTGCCGATGCCAAAGCAGCCGTTGATGTCCGTGCCGCCGGCGATGGAGTTGAAGTGGTAATCTTTCTTGATTTCGGTATAGACGAAGTCCCAGCCGGCGTCAGAGAGCGCAGAGCCGGTCTGCGAGATCGCACGCAACGCGCTGAGGTTGGCGTGCTCGCGCGGGCTGAAGCCGTGGGCAATGAGCATATGGATGTAACTGGCGGAGAGGCCGAAGTCCGTAACCTGCTCCTCCTCCAGTATCTTCCAGATGGCGGCGTCGTCGGGATACGACGGATTGCCGTCGAACAGGCACAGCTCTGCGCCGGTGCCGAGCGCCGCGGCCTGCCAGTTCCACATCATCCAGCTGCAGGTCGTGATGTAGAGCAGCTTGCTGCCCTCTTGAATGTTGCAGTGGAGCGTCAACTCCTTGAGTTGGTTGACCAGGATACCGGCGTGGGACTGCACCATGCACTTAGGCTTGCCCGTGGTGCCGGAGGAGAACATGACCACCAGCGGGTGGGACGCGCTGACCTGCTCGTAGGAGAAGCTCGCCGGCGCGTCGGCAAGATAGTCCGCAAAGCGCACCGCCATCGGCACATCCGAGACGTCGTCTTCGCCCGCGTAGTGGACGACCACCACGCGCTGAAGCGAGGGGATGTTTGCGGCGATTTCCCTGACGTTCGGGATCGTGGAGAAGGTCTTGCCCTTGTAGCGATAGCCGTCGGTGGTAACGAGGATCTTCGGATGGATCTGACCGATGCGGTCCACTGCCGCGCCCGCGCCGATATCGGTTGCGCAGGAGCACCAGGTCGCGCCGACGGCGGCTGCGGCCAGCATGGCGATGATGGTCTCGGGCAGGTTGGGCAGGTAGCCGGCGATGGTGTCGCCGGGGCGAATGCCTTCGCGCCGGAAGGAGGTCGCCAGCCGTTCGACGGTGGTTTTCAGCTCCGCACGTGTCAACTGGCGGCGCAGATAATCCTCGCCGCGGAAGGTGATGGCAACGCCGTCCCGGTCGCAGAAGCGCAGAATGTTTTCGGCGTAGTTCATACGCGCCCCGACAAACCACTCCGCGCCGGGGAACTTGCTCAGATCATCGACGACCTGATCGTAGGGCTTGGAGCAGAGGATGTCAAAATAGTCCCAGATCGCCGCCCAGAAATCGGGGATGTTGTCTACCGACCATTTGTACAGCTCGGAATACTCGTGAAAATCCTCGCCGCAGCGCCGGTTCACAAAACGCATGAAGTCCGCCATGCGGCAGCCGTTTTTTTGCTGCTCAGACGGCGTCCAAAGTAGTTTCTGCATAATAGATATGCCTCCCAATCATAACAATGTTTCGAAAAACGGGGAGAGCCGAGGGGCGCTGCCCCTCGGTGCTGCCGTTCGCAGACGGCAAATACGTTCCATCTTTTTTCGGACGGCGCACGCGCCGGAATGGCGCGCTGCACGAAGCGCCCGTCCGCCCCGGCGGGGCGTGCGGAGCATGTCCTGCGCAAGCGGGACGCGTACCGGCCGGATTTCCGCCGGCAACCGGAAAACGCAGAGGGCCTTATCGGGGGGGGGGCGGGCGAAGCGGCGATCAGACGAGGTTTCTTCTGACCAGTTCCTTGACGCAGAAGGTGGCTACGTCGTTGGCAAATTTGCCGGGGCCGAAGCCCGCGTCGAAGCCCAGCTCCTTGGCAAGCTCGTGCGTGATACGGGCGCCGCCGCAGCACATGACGCACTTGTCGCGGATTCCCTCCGCCTCCGCCAGCTCGATCAGCTCCGTCAAGTTTTGAATGTGGATGTTCTTTTGCGTAACGGTCTGGCTGACGAGCAGCACGTCGGCGTGGAGCTCGCGGGCTTTTTCCAGAAATTCCTCGTTGGGGACTTGGCTGCCCAGATTGTACGCTTCGATCATCTCGTAGCGCTCCAGCCCGTAGTGTCCGGCGAAGCCCTTGCGGTTCATGATCGCGTCGATACCGACGGTGTGGGCGTCGGTGCCGGTGGAGGCGCCGACCACCACGATCTTGCGGCCGATGTGCTCGCGGATGTATTCGTCCACCTCGTCCATCTCCATGGTTACGTCCTCGATGGCCTGGATCTGGATCTTGGTGTAGTCAACGGAGTGCGTGCACGAGCCGTATACCACGTAGAAGGTGAATTCCTGATCGAGCGCGCGGGCATAGGCGACGTTGGGCTCGCTGATGCCCATCTGACGGCTGAGAAGACGCGCCGCCTCCATGCCCTTTTCGTTGTTGGACACGGGCAGAGTGAAGCTCACCTGTATCTTGCCGTCGTTCATGGTGTCGCCATAGGGCTTGAGCATAGTGAGGTCGAGGGTTTTGTCAAAGTCCTTGGCGGACATATCATACAGCCCGGAGCTCATACCGTCTCCTCCTTTCCGCGCATCGCTTCAATGAAGGGATTGAAATAGAGATCGGCCTTGCGCACGACGCCTTCGAGACCCTTGCCGCCGTCCTGCGGACGTTTGATGTCTGCAAACACGCCGCGTTCGAGCGTGGCGAACAGGCCGATGCGTTCGATCTCCTTGAGCAGGTCTGCCGCCTTTTGCAGCACCTCGGCTGCGCGGGAGCGGATGATGCCGTCCTCGCGGAACTCGATTTCGCTGCCGAAGTCCGCCATGGTGCGGAAAATGTACTGCGCGTTTTCGATGGCGAGCGCGCGGTCGGACATAAAGGGCGTGTGGATGGCCTCGGTCATCATGCCCAGCAGATGGATCTTCTGCCCGGTGAGGATGGTAACCATGTTGAACAGAGCGTCCTGCACGTGGCCGCGGAAGATGTTGCCCGTCATGAACTTGGTCGGCGGCATATATTTGAGCGGTGCGCGCGGGAAGATCTCGCGCGCCATCTGCGCCTGGGAGAGCTCGTAGAGGAAGGCGTTGGGCAGATCGGGGTTCATCTCGAATGCGTGGCCCAGGCCCATCTGCTCCTCCGGCAGCCCCGCCTTGAGGGCGAAGGCCTCGTTGAGGAACTGACTGGCGAGCACCGTGTGCGCCTCCTCGTAGGCGTCGGCAGTGGTGAGGTAGTTGTCCTCGCCGGTGTTGATGATGACGCCGGCATAGCCGTTGATGACACGGGAGAAATACTGGTCGACGATGGTGCGCTGCATATTGATATCGCGGAACAATATGCCGTAGAGCGCGTCGTTGAGCATGACGTCCAGCCGTTCCATCGCACCCATGGCGGCAATCTCCGGCATACACAGGCCGGAGCAGTAGTTGCACAGGCGGATGTACCGGTGCTGCTCTTCGCCGACCTCGTCGAGCGCGGCGCGCATCAGCCGGAAGTTCTCCTGCGTGGCGTAGGTGCCGCCGAAGCCCTCGGTGGTTGCGCCATAGGGGACGAAGTCCAACAGGCTCTGGCCGGTGGTGCGGATGACCGCAATCACGTCCGCGCCCTGTTTGGCTGCCGCCTTCGCCTGGGTGATGTCCTCGTAGATATTGCCCGTGGCGACGATCAGGTAGATAAAAGGACCCTCTTTATCGCCGAAACGCTCAAAATACTCGTTGCGCTTGGCGACGTTTGCGTTGATGCGCTGCATCGTTGCCTCCACTGCGGGGGCGAGCGCCGCGCGGATCTCGGCTTCGCTGTGGTTGGGCAGCGCCGCGAGGTCGATCTCGCCGCGGTCGATGCCCTCGGCAACCTCCTGCGCCGTGAGCCCCAGCTCCACCATGGCATTGCCGATGCGCAGCGCTGCACCGTCGGCAAGGATCTCCCGCTCAGAGAGGTGCGATACCACCACGTTCGGCATCGGCACGTCCACGCCGTTCACGCCGTCGATGCCGAGCAGACGGCAGACGGTGCGCTCAACCGCGACGGTGGTGTGCGCATCGATGAAGCGCTGCGTGTCCTCCGCCACTTTCGCGGCGGAGGCGCGCGCCTGCTCCACCAGCGCACGGTTCAGCCCCAGCTTGCTTTGCACCGGGGCGATTTTTGCTTTCATCGGTTTCATAGACTCATCCCTCGTGATGGCCGCGCTTGAGACGGGCGAGATTGGACGGCTCCATGCTCAGCGCCTGGCCGCGCTCAAGGCCGGCGACGCCGACCAGCTCGTCCTTCTTTGCATCGCGGCAGCGATCGCACTGGCAGTCGGTATAATGCTCAGGCTCGGTGTAGGTGGTGATGACGCCCTCGAAGTTGCGCAGGATGACCTTGTGCGGCGTCTGGGAGATGACGTAGTTCGGCATGACCGGGGTCTTGCCGCCGCCGCCCGGCGCGTCGACCACGAAGGTCGGGACGCAGAAGCCGGAGGTGTGGCCGCGCAGCGCCTCGATGATCTCGATGCCCTTGCTCACGGGCGTGCGGAAATGCTCCAGGCCCATGGACAGGTCGCACTGATAGATATAGTAGGGGCGCACGCGCATCTTGACCAGCTCGTGCATGAGCTTCTTCATGGTGTAGACGCAGTCGTTTACACCGGCGAGCAGCACGCTCTGGTTGCCCAGCGGGACACCGGCGTCGGCCAGCATGGCGCAGGCGCGGCGGGAGTCCTCGGTAACCTCCTTGGGATGGTTGAAATGGGTGTTGAGCCAGATCGGGTGATACTTTTTCAGCATAGCGCACAGCTCCGGCGTGATGCGCTGGGGCATGACCACCGGCGTGCGGCTGCCGATACGCACGATCTCCACGTGGTCGATTGCGCGCAGTGCGGAAATCACGTGCTCCAGACGATCGTCGCTCATCACCAGCGGGTCGCCGCCGGAGATCAGCACATCACGCACTTCCTTGTGCTCGCGGACGTAGTCGATGCAGCGGTCGATCTGTTCAAGCGGCACGGCGCAGTCGGTCTGGCCGGCAAAGCGGCGGCGGGTGCAGTGGCGGCAGTACATCGAGCACTGATCCGTTACCAGCAGCAGCACGCGGTCGGGATAGCGGTGGGTCAGACCCTTAACGGGGGAGTCCGTGTCCTCGTGGAGCGGATCGAGCAGGTCGGCGGAGGACTGATGCAGTTCGTTCGCCGTGGGAATCGCCTGGCGACGGATCGGGTCGTTGGGATCGTCAAGGTCGATCAGGGAGAGGTAATAGGGAGTGATGGCCATGCGCAGCGTGCCGAGACACTTGCGGATGCCCTCTTCCTCCTCGGCGGTGATGCTGATATACTTTTTGAGGTCTTCGACCGTTTCAATGCGGTTGCGTACCTGCCATTTCCAGTCGTTCCAATCTTGCTCGGAAACCTCTGCAAACAAACCGTTTCTCGTTTTCATAATACCCTCCTGTTACGAGACGTTTTAGTATTTGACGTCGATGAGCACCCGTTATACATACTTCTGGTCGAAGAGCTTGCGGAGCTTTTCGTTCTCACGCAGGACGTTGAGCGTAATCTCGGCGTGATCCTTGGCGTAGCCGTTGCCCACGATCATGGTCAGATCCTTGCCCACGCCCTCGGCGCCCAGCGCCGCGCGGGTGAAGCTGGTTGCCATGGAGAAGAAATAGACGGTGCCGCCCTCGCGCACGGGGAGGATGGCGCTCATCTCGCAGGCTTCGACGTTGACGCAGGAGATGGAAATATCATACTCTTTGCCGTCGTTCGCCGCGAGCGCGGCGTTGAGCACGGAGACCGGCTCCGTCGCGGAGGCGACGATGACCTTGTTGTAAACGCCCAGCTCCATCAGAGCGTCAACCTGCTTGGGATTGCGCACGACGCCGACGACGTTGCCCTTGGGGCCGACCTTCTTCATCGCCTCGTAGCCGCACAGTACGCCGGACTTGCCGTTGGCGCCGAGGATCAGGACGCTGTCGCCCTCTTTGGGCAGGCGGCGGGCCTGCGCGGGCGCACCGGCCACGTCCAGCGCGGCGAGCGCGAGCGGCTCGGACATATCGGAGGGGAGCTTGGCGTACAGGCCGCTTTCAAACAGAACGGCTTGTCCGACGATATCCACGCGGTCGATTTCCTTATGGATCGCAAGGATCCGGTCAATTTTCAGCGGGGTGAGGGAGAGGGAGACGAGGGAGGCGATCTTGTCGCCGACCTTGAGGTCGCGGTCCTTCAGATCGTCCCCAATGTAGGCGACCGTTCCGATAAACATACCGCCGGAGCCGGTAACGGGGTTCTGCTGCTTGCCGCGCTCGGCTACGATGCCGAGGATCATCTCACCGATTTTCTGCTCGTCGCCGCCGCAGACCTCACTGATCTGGGTGAAGGAGGCGGAGTCGATGTTGAGAGAGATGACGTCGCAGATGATCTCGTTGGAGTAATGCTTGGTCATGTCGTTGTCGATCTTCCAGGCGGCCTGCGTCAGCACGCCCTTGGGTTCGATGACGCGGTGGGAGCCGTACTTATCGCCTTTGAGCTGTTCCATGGTAAAAACCTCCAATTAGTAAATTATAATCAAAACGGGATGGTACGTACACGGGTTACTTTGCGAGGCTGAGGATGCGCCGCGCCTCGGCGGGACTGGCGATTTCGCGGCCCAGCTCGTTTGCCAGACGCACGACCTTCGCCACCAGTTCGCCGTTGCTCTTGGCCAGAACGCCGCGGGAGAGGTAGAGATTGTCCTCGAAGCCGACGCGGACGTTGCCGCCCATGACGATCGCCGCCGCGCCGAGCGTAAAGGCGTTGCGGCCGATGCCGGTCGCCGTCCAGGTGCTGCCAGCCGGGATGTGGCTGACGAGCCACTCCAGATTGCCGACGGTTGCGGGCGTGCAGCCCGGAACGCCGAGGACGAAGTTGAACTGCATCGGGTGGCCGGGCACCTCGCCCTTGCGCGCCATGGTGAGAATGGTGTCGAGATGGCCCATTTCAAAGCATTCGTATTCCGGCTTGATGTGGTTTTCCAGCATCCGCTTGCCGAAAGCGCGCATGGTGGGCATCGTGTTGTCGAAGATCTCGTCCCCAAAGTTGCAGGTGCCGCAGTCCAGCGTCGCCATTTCGGGCATCAGCTCAGTGGGCTGAAGGCGCTCCTCGGCGCTCATGCCGACGGCGCCGCCGGTAGAGGGGATCAGGATCACGTCGGGGATCGCCTGACGGATAGCGTCCATGCACACGCGGAAGCGCTCGCGGCGCTGCGTGGGGGTGCCGTCGTCCTCGCGCACATGCAGGTGGACGATGGCCGCGCCTGCATCGTAGGCGCTTTTCGCCTCACGCACGATCTCGTCGACCGTATAGGGTACGGCGGGGTTTTGCTCCTTGGTTACCTCCGCACCGCAGATGGCGGCGGTGATGATGAGCTTTTCCATCACAGCCTCACTTTCTCTGCTTGTCCTTGGGGACGACGCAGGTGCCGCTGGCACGGCAGACTACGATCGGCTCGACAAGCACGTCGCAGGCGGAGTCGTTGATGTCGGGACGGGGCACGATCACCTTGCGCGCCTCGAAGGTCATCTTGCGGGAGGTGTTGCCGATCTTGACGATCTCACCCTCCGCCTCGATGTAATCGCCCGCATAGACGGGCGCAAGGAACTCCACGTTGTCGTAAGCGCAGAACAGGCCCTCGTCGCCGTCGTTCATGATCAGAAGCTCGGTTGCCACGTCGCCGAACAGGTGCAGCATATGCGCGCCGTCCACCAGATTGCCGCCGTAATGTGCATCCTCTGCGCCCATGCGCACGCGAATCAGAGATTTCATCGTTTTTCCTCCTTCGTTTTCATTGATGGTTTAATCATTTAGTGTGCCAGGATAAGAAAAGCGCCATCGGGTGTTTTTCCCAATAGCGCTCCATGCAGTGCATGACAGCAGCTGGCGCTGAGCCTGGCTGCCAAAGGAGCGGTTTTGGCATACCGTCCCTCTTCGGCGGGACGACCCTTTGCCCCGGTTCGGGATCGCCGTCCCATAGAACCGGCGCTACCCTTCGTTCCGCGCCTCTATTCCGATATTTGCTTTTTCGTGCGGTTTGCAGCGCGCAGCGCAGCGCACCGGATCGCTGAAAACCGGTACAAATAACCGTATATTAACAGTATACGAGGATTTTTAAAAAATGCAAGTCTTTTTCAGCGAAAATTCATTTTTTCTGCCGCGGGGCGCTCCTCCTGCTCGATGGCGTCGAGGACGGCGCTCTCCAACCCCAGCAGACGGCAGATGCGTAGCGCGTCCCGCGGGCACTCAGCCTCGCGCTCTACGGGGATCAGGCCGTAGTCCATGGCGTTTTCGATCGCGCGCAGACGGTCCGTTCCCGTGCCGCCCGGCTCGCCCGCGTCGTCCAGCCGCCGCAGGCCCTTGACCTGATAGTGCCGCACGGCAAACTCCGCCGTGCCGTCGTAATGCGTGGCGAGCAGGGTTACCGCATTCTGCTGCGAGAGGTATTTCACCGCGCCGCGTGCAATCGCCGCTCCCTCGCGGGAGTTGGTGCCGCGGGCAAACTCGTCCATGGCGATGAAGGAGAACGCACCACCGCGCAGCCGCTGCGCCGCCGCGTTGAAGCGCAAGATCTCCCCGCCGAAGCTGCTCAGACCCTCGGTCGCGTTGGAAAAGTCGCGGTTGATCAGCTCCAGTCGGTCGAACATCGGCACGTCCGCCGATGCGCAGAAGACAAAGCAGCCGCTGAGCGCAAGCGCCGTGTTGAGCACGACGGTTTTCATGGCGACGCTTTTGCCGCCCATGTTGGCGCCGGTCAGCACCGTTACGCCGCGGCGCAGCTCCATCGTAATGGGGCTGAAGCGGCGGTTGCGCGATTCCAGCGCTGCGGCGATCTGCGGGTGCACCGCCTCCGTCATCCGCAGCGTGTCCCCGCCGATTACGGGGCGGCAGCAGCCGAAGCGCCGGGCCAGCAGCGCCTTGCTCAGCGCCGCGTCCAGCCTTCCGGCAGAGGCGGAGCAGGCGCGCAGCGCCGGCAAATGCGCGCGCAGCGCCTCACTCATCTCCGCGTAGATCTCCGCAAGGGCCTGCTCCTCGGCGCGGACGGCCTCCTGCCGACGCGCGAGCAGCGCCTCACGCGCGCCGTCTTCGGCGCGCAGCGCC
>CAMZIO010000035.1 GCA_947307255.1 uncultured Clostridia bacterium
ATCTACTTCTTCGAGAAGATCAACGCCGCCGGTATCAAGACCCACTATGTCAGCGCCAACCTGGCCGACACCACCATGGAAGTCCTGCCCGCCAAGGTCTTCGGCCACGGGCTGGAGGTTATCTGCCGCCACAAGGCCGTGGGCAGCTTCATCCGCCGCTATGGCGAGTATATCGAGCCCGGCGCCAACCTGCCCGCCTACGTGGAGACCACCTTCAAAAATGATGAAAAGGGCGACCCTCTGGTTACCAAGGACGCGCTCGTTGCGCTTGGCATTATGACCGAGCAGCAGTACGAGGACATCAAGGTCATGACTCAGAAGATCACCCAGATCGTTGCCGACGACCTGAAGGAAAAGGGCCTCGTGCTCTACGACATCAAGTTTGAGTTCGGCTATGCGCCGGATGGCAGCGTGATGCTCATCGACGAGATCGCATCGGGCAATATGCGGGTTTACAAGGACGGCGAGTATGTCGATCCCATGACGCTCTCGAAGCTGTTTTTTGCCTGATTTCTTTTGAAAGCAGAGGTTTACCATGGGAGGATTTTTTGGCATCACCTCGAAAACGGACGCCATGCTGGACGTCTTTTTCGGCGTGGACTATCATTCTCACCTGGGCACGCGCCGCGGCGGTATGGCCGCCTATGACCCCGAAATCGGACTGCAGCGCGTGATCCACAACATTGAAAACGCGCCTTTCCGCACGAAGTTCGAGCATATTTTTGAAGAAATGCGCGGCACGTCCGTCATTGGCTGTATCAGCGACAGCGACCCCCAGCCGCTGCTGGTGCGCTCCAATCTGGGCACCTACGCGATCTGCACGGTGGGGATCATCAACAACGTCGACGAGCTGATCGACCAGTATGTCTCCTTCAGCGGCGGACATTTCGACGCCATGACCGGCGGCAAGGTCAACTCCACCGAGCTGGTGGCCGCCATGATCGACCAGAAAAGCAGCTTTGCCGAGGGGATTCACTTTGCGCAGCGCGCCATCGACGGCACCGCTGCGATCCTGATCCTTACCGACGGGGGGCATCTGATCGTCGCGCGCGACCGCCTGGGCCGCCTGCCGATCCATGTGGGCAAGGGCGAGGAGGGCTACGCCGTCTCGCTGGAGTCGTTCGCCTATGAAAAGCTGGGCTATCAGAGCGTGAAAGAGCTTGGCCCCGGTGAGATTCTGGAGCTTTCGCCCGACGGGATGGTGCAGTTGGCCGAGCCCGGCAAGAAAAAGCGCATTTGCGCCTTTTTGTGGAGCTATTACGGCTATCCCTCCTCCACCTACGAGGGGGTAAACGTGGAGATGATGCGCTACCGCAACGGCGCGCTGCTGGCAGAGCGTGACAGCCAAGCACACCCGGAGCTTGCGCTGGACTATGTCGGCGGCGTGCCGGATTCCGGAACGCCCCACGCCATCGGCTACGCCAACGAAAGCGGCGTGCCCTTTGCCCGCGCATTTATCAAGTACACCCCCACCTGGATGCGCAGCTTTATGCCCGGCAACCAGGCCGACCGCAATAAAATTGCCAAGATGAAGCAGCTTCCCGTACACGATCTGATCAAGGACAAAAATCTGCTGTTCGTGGACGACTCGATCGTCCGCGGTACGCAGCTGCGCGAAACGGTGGAGTTTCTGTATGAAAACGGGGCGAAATCCGTTCATATGCGCTCGGCCTGCCCGCCGATCATGTACGCCTGCAAATTTCTCAACTTCAGCCGCTCCAACAACGAGATGGAGCTGATCGCCCGCCGCGTGATTATGGAGCTGGAGGGCGAGGAGGGCTTCGCGCATATGGATGAATATGCCGACAGCTCGACCGAGCGAGGCAAAAATTTGCGCCGCAGCATCTGCGAAAAAATGCATTTTGACTCTTTGGAGTTCCAGTCGGTGGAAAACGTGCTGGAGGCCATCGGCCTTGACCCTTGCGAGGTATGCACCTACTGCTGGACCGGAAAGGACTGACCTATGATCAACAATTCTCGATCTGACGTTTACGCCGCGGCCGGTGTGGACATCACCGCCGGCTATAAGGCGGTGGAGCTGATGAAGCAGCACATTGCCCGGACGATGACGGCCGGCGTTTGCTCGGACGTGGGCGGCTTCGGCGGCCTGTTTGAGCTGGATCTCACCGGCATCACCCGCCCCGTGCTGGTCAGCGGGACGGATGGCGTGGGCACCAAGCTCAAGCTTGCCTTCCTGATGGACAAGCACGATACCGTCGGTATCGACTGCGTGGCCATGTGCGTCAACGACATCATCTGCTGCGGCGCGAAGCCCCTGTTCTTCCTGGACTACATCGCCTGCGGTAAAAACGTGCCCGAAAAGATCGCCGATATCGTCAAGGGCGTGTGCGAGGGCTGCGTCCAGTCCGGCGCGGCGCTCATCGGCGGCGAGACCGCCGAAATGCCCGGCTTTTACCCCATCGACGAGTATGACCTGGCTGGTTACTGCACCGGCGTCGTGGACAAATCGCGCATCATCGACCACAGCACGATGCAGCCGGGGGACGTGATCCTGGCGCTGCCGTCGAGCGGCGTGCACTCCAACGGCTTTTCCCTCGTGCGCAAGGTGTTCGACGTGGAGCATACCGACCTCGCCGCCCCCGTGGCGGAGCTGGGCGGCAAGAGCCTGGGTGAGACGCTGCTCACTCCCACGAAGATTTACGTCAAGCCCGTGCTTGCCCTGCTGGAGCAGGTGCGCGCGAAGGGCATTTCGCACATCACCGGCGGCGGTTTCTACGAAAACATTCCCCGCAGCATCCCGGACGGCCTGTGCGCTGAGATCCGCCGCGCGGACGTGAAGGTGCTGCCGATCTTCAAGCTGATCGCGGAGCGCGGCGGCATTGCCGAGCGCGATATGTTCAACACCTTCAACATGGGCGTCGGCATGAGCGTCGTCGTCGCGGCCGAGGACGCTGCGCGCGCGCTGGATATTCTGCGCGAAAACGGCGTGGACGCCTACGCCATGGGCACGATCGTGCGCGCGGAGGAAAAGATCCGCATCGTCTGATCCCGCAAGGCGGCAAAGACGACCGGCAGGAGGGACGACATGGCAGAAAACAAGGTGAGGATTGCGGTGCTGGTCTCCGGCGGAGGTACGAACCTGCAGGCAATCATTGATTCACAACAAAACGGCGCGCTGCACAGCGGCGAGGTGGCGCTGGTGGTATCCAACAACCCCGGCGCCTTCGCGCTTACGCGCGCGCAGCGCGCAAACATTCCCACCGTTACGCTGACGCGGCGGGAATGCGGCGGCGCGCGGGAATTTGAAGCGCGGCTGACCGAAGTGCTGGAGGAATACGGCGTCGAGCTGATCGTCCTCGCCGGATTTATGACGATTCTCTCGCCCGCCTTTACCGCGCGATACGACCGCCGCATCATAAACGTGCATCCGTCTCTGATCCCCTCGTTCTGCGGCGAGGGCTTCTACGGCCTCAAGGTGCACGAGGCGGCCCTTCGAAAGGGCGTCAAGGTTACCGGCGCCACCGTCCACTTCGTCAACGAGATCCCGGACGGCGGCGAGATCCTGCTGCAAAAGGCGGTCCCCGTCGAGCCCGGCGACACGCCGGAGACGCTGCAGCGCCGCGTAATGGAGCAGGCGGAGTGGCAGCTTCTGCCCGCGGCGGCGGAGATGGTCTGCGCGCAAATCCTTTCAGAAAGGAATCCGTAAGCATGGATACCTACAAGATTTACGATCCCGCCGAGCGCATCCGCGGCAACCCCTACGTCGGCCGCGGCATCGTCATCGGCAAGAGCGCGGACGGCAAAAAGGCCGCCGCAGCCTATTTTATCATGGGGCGCAGCGCCAACAGCCGCAACCGCGTTTTCACCGAGCGCGACGGCGCGGTCTTTACCGAGCCATTCGACGCTGCGAAGGTGGAAGATCCGAGCTTGATCATCTACGCCGCAGTGCGGGCATACGAAAACAAGCTCATCGTTACCAACGGCGACCAGACCGACACGATCTATGAGGGGCTGCGCGCCGGCAAATCGTTCTATGAGGCGTTGGAGAGCCGCGCCTTCGAGCCGGACGCGCCCAATCTCACCCCGCGCATCAGCGGTATGCTGACCTTTGCAGACGGGGATTTTTCCTATCAGATGAGCATTCTCAAGAGCATCGACGCTGCCGGCTCTGGCTGCGCGCGCTACGGTTTTTCCTATCCCGCCCGCGCCGGCCTGGGGCACTTTATCCACACCTATATGACCGACGGCGACCCCCTGCCGACGTTCTGCGGCGAGCCGGAGCGCGTCGCCATCCCGAATGGGATCGACGCGCTGACCGACGCGCTCTGGAACGCGCTGGATGAAGAAAACCGCATTGCACTTTACGTGCGCTATACCGACCTTGCCACCGGCGAAGTGGAGACCAGACGCATCAACAAAAACGGATAGGGGATTTTTCATGAAAGAGTTTGAGCTGAAATACGGCTGCAACCCGAACCAGAAGCCTGCAAAAATCTATATGGAGGGCGGCGGCGATCTCCCGATTGAGATTTTAAACGGCCGCCCCGGCTACATCAACTTTCTCGACGCGCTTAACTCCTGGCAGCTCGTGCGCGAGCTGAAAGCCGCGCTGGGCCTCCCGGCGGCGTCGTCGTTCAAGCACGTAAGCCCCACCTCCGCGGCGGTGGGGATCGTGCTGCCGGAGACGCTCAAGCGCGCCTGCTTCGTCGACGACGTGGCGGGACTGGACGCATCGCCGCTGGCCTGCGCCTATGCCCGCGCCCGCGGGACCGACCGCATGAGCTCCTTTGGGGACTGGGCGGCGCTGTCCGACGTGTGCGACGTAACGACGGCGAAGCTGCTCGCACGCGAGGTATCCGACGGCGTGATCGCACCGGGCTACGAGCCGGAGGCGCTGGAGATCCTGCGCGCGAAGAAAAAGGGCAACTACAATGTCGTGCGCATAGATCCCGACTACGTTCCCGCGCCGCAGGAGCACAAGCAGGTCTTCGGCATCACGTTCGAGCAGGCGCGCAACGGCTTTACCATTGACCGCGCGCTGCTCGACCATCTGGTTACCGAGAACAAAACGCTTTCCGAGAGCGCCGTGCGCGATCTGATCGTTGCACTGATCACACTCAAGTATACGCAGTCCAACTCGGTGTGCTACGCCTTTGACGGGCAGGCGATCGGCGTGGGCGCGGGGCAGCAGTCCCGCATTCACTGCACACGCCTGGCAGGGTCCAAGGCCGACACCTGGTTCCTGCGCCAGAGCGAGCGCGTGCTGAACCTGCCGTTCCGCGCCGAGCTCAGCCGCCCGACGCGCGACAACGTGATCGACGGCTATATCAATCAGAATGAAGAAGACGTGTGCGCAGAGGGCGTTTGGCAGAACTATTTCACCACCCGTCCCGCACCGTTTACCGCAGAGGAGCAGCGCGCCTATCTTGCACAGATCGACGGCGTTGCGCTCGGCTCCGATGCGTTCTTCCCCTTCAGCGACAATATCGAACGGGCGCACCGCAGCGGCGTGCGCTACATCGCCCAGCCCGGCGGCTCGATCCGGGACGACGCGGTGATTGATTGCTGCAACCGGTACGGCATTGCCATGGCGTTTACCGGGATGCGATTGTTCCACCACTGAGATTCTGTACAGGAGGATTGCCATGAAGGTTCTTGTCGTCGGCGGCGGCGGGCGCGAACACGCCATTATCAAAAAGCTCCGGGAGAATCCCACCGTTACTGAAATTTTTGCCTTGCCGGGGAACGCCGGCATCGCACGCGATGCGACCTGCGTCGCCGTCGCCGCCACGGATATCGACGGCATCGTTGCCTTTGCGGTGCAAAACGCCGTGGATTACGCGGTGGTTGCGCCGGACGATCCGCTGGTGCTCGGCGCGGTGGACGCGCTGGAGGCCGCAGGCGTGGCCTGTTTCGGCCCGCGCGCAAACGCCGCCATCATTGAGGGGAGCAAGATCTTCTCGAAAAACCTGATGAAGCGCTACGGGATTCCCACCGCGCGGTACGAAACCTTTTCCGATATGGACCAGGCGCTCGCCTATATGGAATCCGCGCCGGTTCCCACCGTCATCAAGGCGGACGGCCTGGCACTGGGCAAGGGCGTGGTGATCGCGCAGACGCGCGACGAGGCGCGCGCGGCGATCCGCTCCATGATGCAGGATAAGAAGTTCGGCAAAAGCGGCGAGCAGATCGTGATCGAGGAATTCCTCACCGGACCGGAGGTGTCCGTGCTGTCGTTTACGGACGGGCATACGGTGGTGCCGATGGTTTCGTCCATGGACCACAAGCGCGCCGGGGACGGCGACACCGGACCGAACACCGGCGGTATGGGTACGATCGCACCGAATCCGTACTATACAAAGGAGATTGCCGAGACCTGTATGCAGACGATCTTCCTGCCCACGATCCGCGCCATGTGCGCCGAGGGCCGCCCCTTCAAGGGCTGTTTGTACTTCGGGCTGATGCTCACGCCCGACGGGCCGAAGGTCATCGAATACAACTGCCGCTTCGGAGACCCGGAGACGCAGGTGGTGCTGCCGCTGCTGGAAAGCGATTTGCTGACGGTGATGCAGGCGGTAACGAACGAGACGCTTGCGGACTGTCCCGTGCGCTGGAGCGACAGGCACGCTGCCTGCGTGATCATGGCGTCGGAGGGATATCCCGTGCAGTACGAGAAGGGTTATCCCATCACCCTGCCGGAGCAGGGCCTGATCTTCATCGCGGGCGCCGCGGAGAAGGACGGCCGGCTCGTTACCGGCGGCGGGCGCGTGCTGGGCGTAACGGCGATTGCCGATACGCTTCCGCAGGCGATTCATGACGCCTATGCGCTGGTGGACGCCGTTCACTTTGACAATGCATACTATCGCCGCGACATCGGCGCAAGAGCTCTGATGGCAAAGGAGGAAGGATAAAATGGTATATCGCGTATTTGTGGAAAAGAAGCCGGAGCTGGCCAACGAAGCCAAGGCGCTTTGCAGCGACGTGAAGTCGCTTCTGGGTATCTCCGCGCTGGAAAACGTGCGCATTATCAACCGCTACGATGCGGAGAACATCTCGGAGGAGCTGTTCGACTACGCGGTGAAGACCGTGTTTTCCGAGCCGCAGGTCGACACGGCGGGCGCGGAGGTCGACCTTTCCGGGGCGGCGGTGTTCGCCGTGGAATACCTGCCCGGCCAGTTCGACCAGCGCGCCGACTCCGCCGCGCAGTGCATTCAGATCATCTCCCAGGGCGAGCGCCCGTTGATTCGCTCCGCCAAGGTCTACGCGCTCTACGGCGCGCTGAGTGAGGAAGAGATCGAGGAGATCAAGCGCTACGTCATCAACCCGGTGGAGGCGCGCGAGGCCGCGCTGGAGCGTCCGGAAACGCTGCGCATGGACTATGCCGTCCCCGCGGACGTGGCCGTGCTCGACGGCTTCCGCGCGCTGGATGACAAGGCGCTCTCAGAGCTTGTGGCGAAGCTGGGACTTTCCATGGACCTGGACGATCTGCGCTTCTGCCGCGACTATTTCCGCGAGGAGGACCGCGATCCGACAATCACCGAGATCCGCATGATCGACACCTATTGGTCCGACCACTGCCGCCACACCACGTTTTTGACCGTGATCGACGAGGCAAAGTTCGACGACCCGCTGCTGCAGAAGGCTTACGAGGATTACCTGCGCGTGCGCGCCGAGCTGGGGCGCACCAAGCCCGTGTGCCTGATGGACATTGCGACGCTGGCGGCGAAGTATCTCAAGGCACAGGGGAAGCTCGACAAGCTCGACGAGTCCGAGGAGATCAACGCCTGCACGATCAAGATGAATGTTACGGTGGACGGCAAGGAGGAGCCGTGGCTGCTGCTGTTCAAGAACGAGACGCACAACCACCCCACGGAGATTGAGCCGTTCGGCGGCGCGGCCACCTGTATCGGCGGCGCGATCCGCGATCCGCTCTCCGGCCGCGGCTACGCCTACGCCGCCATGCGCGTTACCGGCGCAGCCGACCCCACCGTCCCCGTCAGCGAGACGATTCCCGGCAAGCTGCCCCAGCGCAAGATCGTTACCACCGCGGCGGCGGGCTATTCGTCCTACGGCAATCAGATCGGCCTTGCCACGGGCATGGTCGATGAGATCTATCATCCCAATTATGCCGCCAAGCGCATGGAGATCGGCGCGATCGTCGCGGCCGCTCCCGCGGCCAACGTGCGCCGCGAAAGGCCTGCGGCGGGCGACGTGGTGATCCTGCTGGGCGGACGCACCGGACGCGACGGCATTGGCGGCGCGACCGGCGCGAGCAAGGCGCACAACGCTCACAGCGTCGAAACCTGCGGCGCCGAGGTACAAAAGGGCAACGCGCCGGAGGAGCGCAAGCTCCAGCGCCTGTTCCGCAATGCCGACGCCTGCCGCATGATCAAGCGCTGCAACGACTTCGGAGCGGGCGGCGTGTCCGTCGCCATCGGCGAGCTGGCCGACGGGCTGGACATCGACCTCGACGCCGTGCCGAAGAAGTACGAGGGACTGGACGGCACGGAGCTTGCCATCAGCGAATCGCAGGAGCGTATGGCCGTCGTGGTCGCGGCAAAGGACGCCGAGGCGTTCCTCCGTCTTGCTGCGCAGGAAAACCTGGAAGCGACGCCCGTTGCCGTCGTCAAGGCCGAGCCGCGGCTGACGATGCGCTGGCGCGGTAAGACCATCGTGGACGTGAGCCGTGCCTTCCTGGACTCCAACGGCGCGGACAAGCATACGACCGTCGCGCCGGAACGGCCGGGCGAGTACGAAAAAACCGTCTCCGGCGGTTTTGCGGAAAATCTCCGGCGCGTTGCAGACGATCTGAACACCTGCTCTCACCGCGGATTGTCGGAGCGCTTCGACTCCACCATCGGCGCGGGTACGGTGCTCATGCCGTTCGGCGGCAAGCATCAGAAGACGCCCATCCAGGCGATGGTGCACAAGGTCAGCGTGGAGAAGGGGCACACCGACACCTGCTCGCTGATGGCGTGGGGCTATAACCCCTTTATCACCGAGAAGAGTCCCTACCACGGCACCTATCTTGCGGTGGTGGAGTCCGTGTGCAAGCTCGTCGCCACGGGCGCAAAGTTTGCGGACGTGTATCTGTCCTTCCAGGAATACTTTGAAAAGCTCGGCAGCGACGCGCGTCGCTGGGGCAAGCCCTTCGCCGCCCTGCTCGGCGCGTTTGAAGCGCAGCTTGACCTTGGCGTCGGTGCCATCGGCGGCAAGGACTCGATGAGCGGCTCGTTTGAGTCGCTGGACGTGCCGCCCACGCTGGTCTCCTTCGCCGTAACGACGGGGCGCAGCGGGGAGATCGTCTCGCCGGAGTTCAAGAAGGCGGGCAACAAGCTCGTCTGGCTGCGCCCGGCCATGACCGCCGCCGGCCTGCCAGACGCAAAATCCGAGCTGGCGCTGTTTGATCGCGTAACCGAGCTGCTGCGCAGCGGGCGCGCCGTAAGCTGCTATACCCCCGGTATGGGCGGTATTGCGGAGGCTGTGATGAAGATGGCGTTCGGCAACGGCTTTGGCTTCCGCTTCGCGGAAGGGCTGAGTCCGGAGGAGTTGTTCGGCTATCAGTACGGCTCGTTCCTGCTGGAGACGGCGGAGGACATTCCCGAAGCGATCCCCGTCGGCACGATCACCGATGAGCCCGTATTTGCCTGCGGTGCGGAATCCGTTTCCGCCGCCGCGCTTGCCGCACGCTACGAGGGCAAGCTGGAGGGCATCTTCCCCTGCAACGTCAAAACCGATGACGGCGCGGTGGAGGCGTTCTCCTTCGCCGCGCAGACGCGCTGCGCGCCTGCCGTCAAGGTGGCGAAGCCCCGCGTGCTGATTCCCGTTTTCCCGGGGACCAACTGCGAATATGACAGCGCCAAGGCCATGCGCGACGCCGGCGCCGAGCCGGAGATCGTGGTCATCGGCAACCTGACCGCCGCCGCCATTCAGGACAGCGTCGAGCGCTTTGCCGCCGCGCTGAAAAACGCCCAGATGATCTTCATCCCCGGCGGCTTCTCCGGCGGAGACGAGCCGGACGGCAGCGGCAAGTTTATCACCGCCTTCTTCCGCAATGCGGCGATCAAGGACGGCGTAACCGACCTGCTGGACAACCGCGACGGACTGATCCTCGGCGTGTGCAACGGCTTCCAGGCGCTGATCAAGCTGGGTCTCGTGCCCTACGGCAAGATCATTGACACGGACGAGCATTGCCCGACGCTGACCTTCAACACCATCGCGCGCCACCAGTCCAAGATCGTGCGCACGCGCATCGCGTCCAACAAGTCCCCGTGGCTGAGCCTGATGAACGTGGGCGACGTGGTCAGCGTGCCGATCTCGCACGGCGAGGGGCGCTTCCTTGCCTCGGACGAGCTGATCCGCTCGCTCGCGGCCAACGGCCAGATTGCCACGCAGTACGTCGATCTGGCGGGCAATCCCACGAACGACATCCAGTACAATCCCAACGGCTCCGCCTTCGCCATCGAGGGCATCACCTCCCCGGACGGCCGTGTATTCGGCAAGATGGGCCACAGCGAGCGCGTAGGGAAGGACCTCTACAAGAACGTGCCCGGCAACTACGACATCCGTATGTTCGAAGCCGCGGTGAAGTATTTCAAATAATTCCTTTCATAAAGCGCAAAGAGGCGCGGGCAAGATGGCCCGCGCCTCTTCTTTTTCTGTGTTGCGGCAGAATACCGCGCATCCTCAGCGTTTTTCGACGTTGACCGTCACCACGCCGTCGGTCTCGCCGATCGCCTCGATCTGCATGACGTAGTCGCCACGCTCCAGCGCGAGGCGCTCCTTGCCGCTTCTGCCGACCGTAACGCTGGCCACCACATCGCCCAGGATCACGTCATCCGGTCCGTCTTCGTTGGAGAAAACGGTCGCCTTCGTGAAGTCAATCTTCAGCTTTCCTTTTTCCAGGGCGGAGTCCACGACGACGACTCTGTCCTTGCCGACGGAGATCGGGCTTGACTCGGCAAAATCGCCGTCCACGGCATCGTTCACCTCGATCTTGGTGTTATTGAGCGCGGTCGTGAAAGAGAAATGGAATTTCTCGCAGCCCGAGAGCAGCAGCGCCAGCACCAGGGCCAGTACACATACGAATCTTACTTTTCTCATCGTTCTTCTCTCCAAATCATTTTATTTTGGCCTTCTGTCCAAACGTTGATTTTCCCTGTCATCCCGAGCGGAGCGAAGGCTCTTTTTCGCATGTCCGCGCGGGATGGGGTGTTTCGTGCTCCGGCGCGGCGGTACAAAGGAGTATTTCGGCCTCCGGGCCGAGCCACTTTGCCAACAGCGGCAAAGTGGCCAAAACGCCGCTTGAACCTACGGTTCAAGACTCCCTTAATACGACATACAAGGCAATTCTAAGTCTCGGAAAAATAGTGATAAGTCTTCCGTAGACGATCGGCCTGCTTCTCGTGCCGCTGCCGATTATACATTCCTTGTGGAAGATGATGCACAAACTTGCTAAAGCTGCTTCTTTGCTAATTTGTTTGGAGGCTTTTTTCACAAGTCAGTGCTGGGCACAGCTTCGAGCATAGTTAAGCGGCAGCGGACTCTGTGGCTGGACCAATTCGTTCTTGCAGCGTCTTTTACCGATTCCAAAACACAGAACAAATGTTTATCTGAGCACGGCCGCAAAAGCGCTTCTCTTTTTGGCGGGCGACACCGTTTTTCTCTTCAAGAAAGAGAAAAATGGGGTCGAAACCCATTTCCCCTTTTACCCCAGATACTCCTCGTAGCTCTCCAGCGCCTCGGTGGCGGCGGCGCGCATGGCCTGCCATTCCTGCTCGTCCGCACAGCCGCGCACGGCCACGGCGCGAAACCCAGCCGCACGGGCGTTTTCCACGGCGGTCAGCCGTCCGGCGAAGATCACCGTGTCCTTCTCGCCGGAGTGCAGCCGCCGCGCCGCTTTTTCAAACATCGTGCTGCTGTCGGCGGCGCAGCAGGCCTCCGCCTCGGTCAGCACGCCGCGAAAGACCGCGTCCAGACCTGCTTCCTGCAGCGCCGCGCGCGCCTGCGCACGGGACATCGTCGTAACGGCATAGAGCCAAACGCCCTCCATTTTCAGGATCGAGAGCACCTTGTCCAGCCCCTGCCGCGCCCGGCATTCCGGCAGCGCAGCGGGATCGAGCACCGTATCCTCCAGAGAAAAAACCGCGCTTTGCAGCCGCATCCGCATCACCTCGCTTCAAGCATCCATATCCACACTATACGCAAAAAACGGCGGCCTGTCAATCGGGCGCAGGGCAGGAAGCTGTGTCTTTTTTCTGCTTCGCGCCGCTCCACCCTTGCAAAACCGGCATTTGCCCGCTATACTGTGGATAAGACCGGAGAATCGTTCGCTGGGAGACGTTTATGATAAGACGCATAATCCCGCTGCTGATGGCTTGTGTGCTGCTGACCGGCTGTGCACAGACCGATACGGACAGCAGCGCAAGCAAAACCGTGTTCGCCATGGACACCATCATGACGCTGACCGTGTACGACGGCGCGCGCGCCGACGCGCTGCGCGCAGCGGAGACGGAGCTGACCCGGCTGGACGCGCTGCTGGACCGCGCTGCGGCGGGCAGCGCCGTGTATAGCCTCAACGCAAACGGTACGGTGCGCAGCGAGGAGCTGTCCGCGCTGCTGTCTACCGCTGCGGAAATCGCGCGCGAGAGCGACGGCGCGTTTGACCCAACGATTGCGCCGGTGCTCGCGCTGTGGGGCTTCGGTTCCGGCAACGTCTACCGCGTACCGGGGCAGGAGGAGCTGGCCGCTGCGCTGGATACCGTCGGGATGGAGCGCGTAACGATCTCCGGCGCGGAAATCACACTGCCGGAGCACGCGCAGATCGACCTGGGTGGAATTGCCAAGGGCTACGCCGGGGAGCGCGTGCGCGCCATCTTTGCCGCGCACGGCGTAACCTCCGCGACCATAGATCTCGGCGGGGACGTGTGCCTTTTGGGGAATAAGCCGGACGGCTCGCCCTGGCGCGTGGCGATTCGCGATCCCGCGGATCGGGAGCGCTATCTGGGCGTGCTTGCCGCACGGGATTGCTTCATCGTTACCTCCGGCGTTTATGAGCGCTTTTTTATGGATAACGGCGTGTGCTACCATCACATCATCGACCCCGCCACCGGCTGCCCTGCCGCATCGGGACTGGTGAGCGTGAGCGTCGTGTGCGCGGACGGAGCGTGGGCGGACGCCCTTTCCACCGCCGTCTCCGTGCTGGGCATACAGGACGCGCTGGCCTTGCGCGAACGGCTGCGCCAATCGGTCCCGTTTGAGTTTATCGCGCTCACGAGCGACGGCCGCGTATGCTATACCGATGGCGTCGCCGGGACCTTTACGCCCGACGGGGAAAGTGGGTATGTCTATGAACCGCTCTGTTAAACTCAAGCCGAATGCCGCCGACCTGCTGATCGTCGCGGCGGTGCTGCTGCTTGCCGCCCTTGCTCTGTTTCGCTTCTTCCCCGGCGGGGCGCGGGACGGCGCGCAAAGCGCCGTCGTATCAATCGACGGGAAGATCGTGGAGCGGCTGCCGCTCTTCCAACGTGCGCAGCGCAGCTATACGGCCAACGGCTACACGCTGCGCGTCTCGGTGGAGGACGGCGGCGTGCGCGTGGCGCAATCGGATTGCCCTACGCAGGACTGCGTCCACACCGGCGTCATTTCCCGCCGGGGACAGAGCATCGTCTGCCTGCCCGCGCGGCTGACCGTAACGATCGAGGGCGCGCCGGACGGGTATGACCTGGTTGTTGGGCAGGGGGTGGCGGAATGACATCCACGCGCCGCATCGCACTGTGCGCGGTGCTTGCCGCGCTGGCGCTGACCTTTTCCTATCTGGAGTCCTTCTTCCCGCTGGCGCTGTTCGTGCCGCTGCCGGGCGTGAAGCTGGGCCTTGCCAACATCGTTACGGTGTTTGCGCTGTACTTTCTCGGCGCATCGTCCGCGCTGGCGATTTTGTTGGTGCGTTGTCTGCTTGGCGCGCTGTTTGCGGGCAACGCCTCGGCGCTGATTTTCTCACTGCTGGGAGGCTTTTCTGCCATGCTGGTGATGATCCTGCTGCGTCGCTGCCGGATTTTTTCAATTTTCGGCGTCTCGATCGGCGGAGCCGCCGCACACAACTGCGGCCAGATCCTCGCCGCACTGCTCACGCTGGGCAACGCAGCACCGCTTGCGTATCTTCCGGTGCTGCTGCTCGTTTCGTTGCTGACCGGTAGTCTTACCGGATTGATTGCCGCGCTGCTGTTTCGCAGTATGGCGCATTTCCCGATGGATCATATTTGACGGAGGTCGTTATCATGGATAAGAAAGACCAGATCATTCTCCAGCAGCTCGAGGTTATCCGCTCCATGTCGGAGAAGAGCCTCGGCCAGATGAACAGCGATTTCTGGGGCGCGCCGGCGTCCAACCGCCCCGCCGCACCCAGGGAGGACGACAAGAACCTCACGCCCACCGCCACCTCCGGCGGCAACGCCGAGCCGGCGAAGAAGGAGGAAGAGGTTCCCCCGCCCGAGAAGATCGAGGATCTGCGCGCGGAGCTGGACAGCTACATCGGCCTGGGCGAGATCAAGCGCGAGGTCAACAACCTCATCAACATGGCCACGGTGTTTCAGCGCCGCAAGGAAAACGACCTGCCCAACACCGACTTTTCCCTCCACATGGTTTTTACCGGCAACCCCGGCACGGGCAAAACGATGATCGCGCGGCTGATGGCGCGCATTTACCACTCGCTCAAGATCCTCTCTAAGGGCCAATTGGTGGAGGTCGACCGCAGCGGTCTCGTCGCCGGCTACGTTGGCCAGACCGCCATCAAGACCCAGAAGGTGATCCAGAGCGCGCTGGGCGGCGTGCTGTTCATCGACGAGGCCTACGCGCTCAACGGCCGCAGCGAGAACGACTTCGGCCAGGAGGCGATCGACACCATCCTCAAGGCGATGGAGGATCACCGCGACGATCTGGTCGTAATCGTGGCGGGCTACGACGAGCTGATGGAGCGCTTCATCCACTCCAATCCGGGGCTTGAGTCCCGCTTCAATCGCTATCTGCACTTTGACGACTACACCACCGACGAGATGGTGGGCATCTTCAAGCTGCAGTGCAAGAAGGGCTGCTACACGCTTGCTGAGGGGGCGGAGCAGGAGGTGCGCGATTTCATCGCGGACGAGAACGGCGACGGCATCACCTTCGGCAACGCGCGCGGTGTGCGCAACCTGTTCGAGCAGATCCTGACCGAGCAGGCCAACCGCCTGGCCAAGCTCGACACCTTCACCCGTGAGGATCTGATGACCATCACGGTCGAGGACGTGCTCCACGCCCGCGGCATGGAGTACGAGGAGGAGAAGCCCGCCGAGGAGCCAGCCGCCACGGAAGAGACGGGCGGGAATGCGCAAGCGCCGGAGGAGCGCAAAGAGGAATAATCCCAAACGGACGGCAAAGCGCCCTGCGGCAAAAGCCGCAGGGCGCTTTCTTTTTGTTCCGATGCCGTCTGCAAAACGCCCGCCGGATATCCGGCGGGCGTTTTCATTGGAAGGGAATC
>CAMZIO010000036.1 GCA_947307255.1 uncultured Clostridia bacterium
GAAACTGCCAGAGCTGAAACGCCGCGTTCACATCGTCGCGCGCCCCGCGCGCCGCGCGCGGCGGCGCTGCGTGGGCAAGGTCGTTGCGCTACGTCGTTACCGACAGGCCGGAAAGGCGCAGCGCGTGCGCCCAATCGTGCGCGGCAAAGGCGCGGCGGATAAAATCCGCGCGCAGATCGCGCAGGCCCACCGCCTCCAGTCCCGCCCCGTCGAGCGCTGCGCGCGCAAGACGGGAAACCGACTGCGGCGCAAGCGGCGCGTTTCGCTGGTCCGAGCGCACCACGTGCGTCTCCGGCGCGGCGCCGCGCCGGAGACGCGCACGCAGACAGCGCGCGCTTTCCTCGCTCAGCGGTACCTCCCGCGCCGGCAGACGCAGCACCAGCGCGTTCAGATCCACCCGGTCCCAGGTCAGGCGGACGATCTCCTCGCGCGTGAGCCCCTCGCCCCACGCAAGGCGCAATACCGTGCCCACGGCGTCGTCCGGGTGCTGCGCGAGCAGCCGCTCCAGCGCCGCGGCGTCCCGCGCGGTCAGTTCGTGCGCCATGCCGCTTGCCTCCTATCGTAAATATATAATGAAGGAATCCCCTTCCCGCCTGCGGCGGGGTTTTATCAGTGTATCAAACCTGCGCGGCGCTGTCAATCAACGCGCCACACGCGGCGGCGGGAGAAAAACGCCGGCTTCGGGCATTTCCGAAGCCGGCGTTTTGCCGTTTTTTATGCCAGCGCGGCGGTGATGATCGCCATGGAGTAGACCTCCTGCGCGTTGCAGCCGCGGGAGAGGTCGTTGATCGGCGCGTTCAGACCCAGCAGGATCGGGCCGTAGGCGTCAAAGCCGCCCAGCCGCTGCGCGATCTTATAGCCGATATTGCCGGCGTTGATGTCGGGGAAAATGAAGGTGTTGGCGTGGCCGCCGACGCCCTCGTCAAGGTGCTTGGTGCGTGCAACGACCGGAGAGGTCGCCGCGTCGAACTGCATCTCGCCGTCCACCGGCACGTCCGGCATGGCGGCTTTGGTCTTTTCGCAGGCGTTGCGCATCTTGTCCACCGTCTCGCCCTTGCCGGAGCCCTTGGTGGAGTAGCTGAGGAAGGCAACCTTCGGATCAATGCCGAATACGCGGCCGCACTTGACCGTTTCGGTGGCAATCTCGACCAGCTCGTCCTCGTTGGGGTCGATGTTGATGGCGCAGTCCGCCATGGCGAGCACCTCGTTCTCGCCGGAGGCCGCGGGGCGCACCATGATGAAGCAGGAGGACACGATCTTATTGCCGGGCTTGGTCTTGATCAGCTGCAGCGCGGGGCGCACGGTGTCGGCCGTGGAATAGGTCGCGCCGCCGAGCAGGCAGTCCGCCTTGCCCATCTTGACGAGCATGGTGCCGAAATAGTTGCTGCGCTTGAGCGCGGCGCGGCAATCGTCCGCGGTCATCTTGCCCTTACGCAGCTCGACCATCTTCTCTACCATGGCGTCCATCTCGGCATAGTCGTCCGGGTCGATGACCTCAGCGCCTCTGACGTTGAAGCCGCTCTTCTCCGCCGCAGCGTAAATCTCCTCGGGCTTGCCCACCAGAACGGGCTTGAGGAAGTTGCTCGAGAGCAGGCGGGCGCTGGCCTCCAGAATGCGCGGGTCGGTGCCTTCGGTAAAGACGATGGTCTTGGGGTCTTTTTTCAGTGTCTCAATAAGCTTGCCAAACATATGTATTCCTCCCAATCTCATATTGCCGCAAGTGCGGCAATAGCTTGTTTTGTATTATACACCCCTTTTTTACCAGTCTCAACAAAAATTTTTTGCAAAACGCTTGACGGCGCCGCTTCGCCTTGTTATAATCAACACATGAACATTCGTTCATATATTGATTATTGAAGAAGGGAGCGATCCTCATGAGGACGATGGACGCATCGCCCGGCGTGCCGGACGATGAGAAGGTGCGTCTGGTCAGCGAGCAGATGCCCGACGAGGAAGAACTGTGCGATCTGGCGGAGCTGTTCAAGGTATTCGGTGATTCCACGCGCATTCGCATTCTGTTCGCGCTGTTCCAGTCGGAAATCTGCGTAAACGACCTCGCTGCAGCGCTGAATATGACGCAATCCGCCATCTCGCATCAACTGCGCATCCTTAAGCAGGCGCGCCTGGTCAAAAGCCGCCGCGAGGGGAAATCGGCGGTTTACTATCTGGCGGACGACCACGTGCGCACGGTCATCGACCAGGGCAGAGAGCATATTGAAGAATGAGGAGGCAACGCCATGAAAAAGAGTTATCGAATCGAGGTTGACTGCGCCAACTGCGCCAATAAGATGGAGGCGGCAGCGAGAGGCACCGCGGGTGTGAAGGACGCGAGCGTCAACTTTATGGCGCTGAAGATGAAAGTGGAATTTGAACCCGGCGCAGACGAGGCGGCCGTAATGCGCGCGGTGCTGGAAAACTGCAAGGCCGTCGAGGACGAGTGTGAAATCTATTGGTAAGCAGGGATGGAAATGACGAAAAAGCAGAAAAATCTGCTCGTGCGCGTGCTGGCTGCGGGCGCGCTGCTCCTCGCCGGCGCGCTCTTCCCGTCGGGGAAGCTGCCGCCGCTGCGCGCGGCGCTCTTTCTGGCGGCGTATGGGATCGTCGGGCACGATATCCTGCGTAAGGCGTACAGGGGCATTTTACACCGGCAGGTCTTTGACGAGCATTTTCTCATGAGCGTCGCCACCGTCGGCGCAATGCTTCTGGGCGAATACGCCGAGGGGGTGGCGGTGATGTGGTTTTACCAGATCGGCGAGCTGTTTCAAAGCTGCGCCGTGGACAGAAGTCGCCGCAGCATCAGCGCGCTGATGGACATCCGCCCGGACTATGCCAACGTGGAATCCGACGGCGCTCTGGCGCGCGTCGATCCCGACGACGTGGCGATCGGCAGCGTCATCGTGGTGCAGCCGGGGGAAAAAGTCCCGATCGACGGCGTGATAACCGAGGGCGTATCCACGCTCAACACCGCCGCGCTGACGGGCGAGAGCCTGCCGCGCGATGTGCGCGCGGGCGATGAGATCGTCAGCGGCAGCGTGAATCTGTCGGGCCTTTTGAAGGTGCGCACGACGAAGGCGTTCGAGGAATCTACCGCCTCCAAAATTCTGGAGCTGGTGGAGAATGCCGGCGAGCGCAAGGCGCGCTCGGAGCAGTTCATCACCAAGTTTGCCCGCGTCTATACCCCCGCCGTGTGCGGCGGCGCCCTGGCGCTGGCGGTGCTGCCACCGCTGGTGCGGATGCTGTTTCTCTCGCTGCCGCCGCTGTGGGGCGCGTGGGTTTATCGGGCGCTGACGTTTCTGGTGATCAGTTGTCCCTGTGCCATCGTGGTCAGCGTCCCGCTGAGCTTTTTCGGCGGCATCGGTGGTGCGAGCCGCCAGGGCGTTCTGATCAAAGGCTCGAATTTCATGGAGACGCTTGCCAACGTGAAAACCGTCGCCTTTGACAAGACCGGCACGATCACGCACGGTAACTTTGCCGTCTCCGGCGTACACCACGGCACCATGCCGGACGAGCAGCTGCTCGAATACGCCGCGCTGGCGGAGAGCCACTCCTCCCACCCCATCAGCCGGAGTCTGCGCCGCGCCTGCGGCAAGGCGCTTGCGCTCGATCGCGTTGCCCAGGTGCGCGAAATCAGCGGCCACGGCGTGCTGGCGTGCGTGGACGGCCGGGAGATTGCCGCGGGCAACCGCAATCTGATGCACGCGCAGGGCGTTGCCTGCACGGACTGCCACGAGCCGGGCACGGTGGTACATCTGGCGGTGGACGGCGCATACGCGGGACACATTCTGATTGCAGACGAGATCAAGCCCGACGCAAAGGCGGCCGTGGCCGCGCTGCGCGAGGCAGGCGTGCGCCGCACTGTGATGCTCACGGGCGACACGCAGGCCACCGCGGACGCCGTAGCCGCCGCCGTCGGCATCGACGAGGTGCACGCGGGGCTGCTGCCGGCGGACAAGGTCGCGTTCGTGGAGCGTCTGCTTGCGCAAAAGGGCCGGAAAGACGTCCTCGCCTTCGTCGGCGACGGCGTCAACGACGCGCCGGTGCTCGCGCGGGCGGATCTCGGCATCGCCATGGGCGCCATCGGCAGCGACGCGGCGATTGAGGCGGCCGACGTGGTGCTGATGGACGACGATCCGCGCAAAATCGCCCTGGCAATCCGCATGGCGCAAAGGTGTATGCGCATCGTCTATGAGAACATCTTCTTTGCGCTTGCCGTCAAGTTTCTCTGTCTGGCGCTCGGCGCGCTGGGCATCGCCAATATGTGGCTGGCAATCTTTGCAGACGTGGGCGTGATGGTGCTGTGCGTGCTCAACGCAATCCGCGCATTGTCGGCAAAAAAACTGTAACGCCGCGGCGTCGCGGCAGAAAGGAGCCCCCCATGTTTTGGGACAGGATTTCCCCTCTATATGATCTCTTTGAAAACGTCTATAACCGGAAGGTCTACGCCGAAACCGGGGCGAGGGTCGCGGCGCTGGTCGCGCCGTCCGATGCGGTGCTCGAATGCGCCTGCGGAACCGGTGCGATCAGCGTTTGCCTTGCGCCCAAATGCAGACGACTCGTTGCCACGGACTTCTCCGCCGCCATGCTCCGGCGGGCGGCCGGCAAGTGCCGCAAATATGCAAGCGTCTCCTTTGAAATCGCCGATATCACGCATCTTCCCTATGCCGACGGTTCTTTTGACGTGGCCGTGGCGGGAAACGTGATTCACCTGCTGGCAGAGCCGGAGGCAGCCGTACAGGAATTGGCGCGCGTGGTCAGGCCCGGCGGGAAGCTCATCATCCCGACTTATCTGTATCCGCGCGATCGCGGCGCGGTCAAATTTCTTGCTGCGCTTGGCGCGCATATTGAGCGTGGGTTTGACCTGGCGTCGTATCAGGCGTTCTTTGCAGCCATAGGCTATGACGGCGCCGCCTTTTCCGTGGTGGACGGCCGTATGCCCTGCGCCATCGCCGTGATCGCAAAGCCATAGCTCCTCACCGCAAAGCCCCCTCCCTTACCCCGGCGGGCAAAAGAGGGTGGCTTGGCATAAGCAAGCAAAAAATGGCCGCTGCAATCACAGCGGCCATTTTTTTGTGTCATGAACCGGTATGAAACGCTCATCGCAGATTACGACTCTTCTGTTTGCTCCAGAGAGAACAGGGCAAAAAGGATCGTTACCAAGATTAGCGTTGAGATATTATACCGCCAGTCGTTGAAAAGCGCCGAAAAGATCATTCCGGCATCATGCCCCTTGTATAATCCGGACACGACGGGAAATACCACGCGAAAGCAAAAAAAGATGACATAGAAGATGATAAGATTGCGCCACTTAATTTTTTTGAGACGATTGAAAAGTTTCTGCATAGTATTTTCTCATTGCTCGTTGATTTTGTTGGGATGTTAGTCTAAAAAGAAGTTGCCTAATACTGCTTCCTGTCCAGTTATCTCCCTTCTGGGATAATCTGAATTACGTTTGACATTATATAATGATTATTTATTAATTTCAAGAGAATAATTATATCACATTGATAATAGCATAGATTAACAGAAGTGAATGTTATTTGGAAAACGGTGCTGCGGACGGCAAAAATCGGGGCGGCAGCAAACGCTGCCGCCCCGATTGGGTGGGAAGAATGCTTACTGCATCAACTGCGCGACCATGTCGGTATACTCGCCGGGGTCCTCCAGCGGCAATCCCGCAATCAGCAACGCCTGGTTGTAGAGAATCTTGACGTACCGCTCCGCCTTGTCCCGGTCAGAGCCCATGGCGGATTCCAGCGCTTTGAAGACGGGATGCCCGGCGTTGAGTTCCAAAATGCGTTCCGCCTTGACGGGCGTTGGCATCTGGAAGTTCTTGAAGTATTTCTCCATCTCAAAGCTGAAGCCCTCGCCGGCGGTCATGCACACGGGGTGGGTCTTGAGACGGCGGGAGACGCGGGCCTCCTTGATCTTGTCGCCGAGGACCTCCTTGATGAACTTCATCACTTCCGGTTTTTCGTCGTCCACCTTTTCCTCTTCGTCGCCCAGCTCCAGATCGCCGTCCACGATAGAGCGGAACGGCTTGTCGGCGTACTTCTGCAGGGCCTGGACGACAAATTCGTCCGCCTCGCCGGTGAGATAGAGAATTTCATAGTGCTTGTCCTTTAAAAGCTCCGTCTGGGGCAGCAGGTCGAGAGCGGCGACACTCTCTCCGGCGGCGTAGTAGATACACTTTTGCTCCTCGGACATGCGATCGGCGTACTCGCGCAGGGTAACCAGCTTCTTTTCCGTGGAGGAGTAGAACATCAGCAGGTTTTCCAGCGCGTCCCTGCGCGCCTCACCGCCCTCGCCCACGATGCCGTAGCCGATCTGGCGGCCGTAGTTGGCGTAGAACTGCTCGTAGCCCTCGCGGTCCTCCTTGAGGTACTTCTCCAGATCCGCGCGGATCTTCTTTTCCAGATTCCCCGCGATGACCTTGAGCTGGCGGTCATGCTGGAGCAGCTCGCGCGAGATATTCAGGCTCAGGTCGGGCGAATCCACCACACCGCGCACGAAGCGCAGATAGTCCGGCAGCAGCGCGTCGCACTTGTCCATAATCATTACACCGGCGGAGTAGAGCTGCAGGCCCTTTTTGAAATCTTCGGTGTAGAAGTTCAGCGGGCGCTTGCCCGGCACGAACAGCAGCGCCTTGTAGGTTACCGCACCCTCGACCGAGGCGGTGAGGATGCGCGCGGGCTTGTCAAAGTCGTGCACGAGATCCTGGTAGAACTTCTGGTACTCCTCATCGCTGACCTCGCTGCGTTTGCGCTGCCAGAGGGGAACCATGGAGTTGACGGTGGTCATTTCCTCGACCTGCTCGTATTCGGGCTGATCGTCGGGGCGGCCCTCCTTGCGCTTTTGCGCGGGCATGACCATCCGGATGGGATAGCGAATGTAGTCGGAGTATTTCTTCACCAGCGAATAGAGCCTGTATGGGTCGAGATACTCCCCGTAACGCTCCTCCTCGGTGTCGTCCTTCAAGTGCATGATGACGTCCGTGCCGACGCCGTCCTTGCCGCACTCAGAAACGGTGTAGCCGTCCGCGCCGGAGGACTGCCAGCAATACGCCTGCTCCGCGCCGTACTTTTTCGAGCGCACGGTGATGTCCTGCGCCACCATGAAGGCAGAGTAAAAGCCCACGCCGAACTGGCCGATGATGTCCACGTCAGCGCCCGGGTCGGCCTCCTGGCGGAACTGATAGGAGCCGGAGGAGGCAATCACGCCGAGGTTATGCTCCAGATCGTCCCGGTCCATGCCGATGCCGTTGTCGGACACGGTGATGGTGCGCGCGTCCTTGTCGACGTTGATCTCAATCTTGAAATCGCCACGGCTCATGCCGACATGATCGTCGGTGAGCGAGACGTAGCAGAGCTTGTCGATGGCGTCGCTGGCGTTGGACAGGATCTCGCGCAGGAAGATCTCCTTGTGCGTGTAGATCGAGTTGACCATCAGATCCAGCAGCCGTTTGGACTCCGCCTTGAATTGTTTCTTTGCCATGGGAATCATCTCCTATTTCTTTTTATCCAACAAAAGGTATTATAGCACGAAAGATCGCGAGAGTGTGTTTTTTCTGTGAATTTGCGGGGAACGCAAGTCAAAAGTTAACGAGCATACCAGATAATAGCGGCTCGGACGGTGCTGGTGAGATCATTGTCGTCAAATCCCCAAAACTCGGTCACCGTGCCGTCATCTTCCACGTATTTGCCCAAATAATAAAGACCACCCTTGCGGTCGGTGCCGTAGTATGAGAGCTCTTCGACCTTTTCCGGGTCTTTTCCAATTCTTTCCAAATCCTCCAGAAGATCGTGCCTTATGCTCCCGCTTCCGAGCTGGAAGGGGTTATGATACAGAACGATCCGCTGATCGCCGATATTGGCAATTCGGATCCAGGATGCGGCAAGGGCGAGGACAACGAGTACGATCACTAAGCCGATCCAATGCTTCTTTTTCATTTCTGATTCCTCCATTCATTCCGCAATATTCCTGTTTACAACCAGAGGTTAGTCATAATAATAGCACAAAAGAATGCGATTGTGCTTTTTTTCTGTGAATTTGTGCAAAAAAGAAGAACGCCGCGCGGCGTCCTTCTTTTTGTGGTTCTCTTTACACCAGCGTGTCGAGCACCTTGGTAAACTCGCCCATGGGCATCACGCCGACCTTGCGGGCGACCTCCTGGCCGTCCTTGAAGAAGATGACGGTGGGGATGCTGGCCACGCCGAAGCGCATGGCGAGCGCCTGCTCGTCGTCCACGTTGACCTTGCCGACGAGAGCCTTGCCCTCGTAGTCCGCGGCAAGCTGCTCGATCACGGGGCCGAGCATACGGCAGGGGCCGCACCAGGAGGCCCAGAAGTCCACGACGACGGCGCCGCCGGCGGAGACGGCCTCATCAAAAGAGGCGGTGTTGAAATGCATAAGAGCCATAGTGTTCCGTTCCTTTCCTTGATCGTTATTTCTGCTGTTGATCCAGATATTCACAGGCGGACAGGCCCGCCACGTGTCCCTCGCCCACGGCCTTTGCGACCTGCAGGGGCTTGCCCGTACAGTCGCCCGCGGCAAATACGCCGGGGATGCTGGTGGCCATCGCACGGTCGACCCGGATATAGCCGTCGTCGAGCGCAAGCTCCGGCAGCAGGTCCGTCGGCGCGAGGGACGAGCGCAGGATGAACGCGCCGTCGCACGCCAACGCTTCGCCGTCGAGTACGACGGACGAAACGGTCTGTTCCCCGCGAATCTCCACGCGGCCGGCCCGGATGAAGGGGATGTCCTCGTCCAACCCGTCCGGGCGGCTGGGTGCGGTGTAGGTTACGTCGCAGCCGATGCTTTTTAAATAGCGCGCTTCCTCCGGCGCGTCGTTGGCCCGGCCGACGACGACCACGCGTTTGCCGCGATAGAGCATCCCGTCGCAGGTGGCGCAGTAGCTCACGCCGCGGCCGAGAAACGCCTGTTCGCCGGGGAATTTCGCCGCACGCGCTACGCCGGGTGCCATCACCAGCGCGCCGCCCTGATAAAAGTCGCTGCCGACGGTGAGGGCAAAGCCCTCCCACTGCATCAGAGAGATCGCGCGGCCGACGACGAATTCTACGCCGACGGATACGGCGTGGCGCTGGAACTGCTCCAACAGCGCGTAGCCCGTGGAGCCGGGCAGGCCCAGATAGTTGTCGATCCGTTCTGCGCGCGCAAGCGGGCTGTCCTGCCAGCGGTTGCTGATCACCAGCACCGTTTTGTTGCGCCCGCGTGCGGCAATCGCGGCGGCAAGTCCCGCCGGGCCGCCGCCCAGCACGATCACGTCGTATTTCATGGCGTCCCCCTTTGAGAGATATGGATTAGTATATCCATTATACCGGGTTTCTGTGTGCCAGGCAAGAGGAACTTATTTTGTCAATTTGGTGAAGATCATAACCAGCAGCGTAATGAGCAGCATCACGGCGAATATGCCGACCATGCCCTGCCACATCAGCTGCAGCGACGCGCGCAGCGCCGCGGGATCGAATGCTCCGAACACAGTGTACCCCTCCTTTAGCCCAGCAGACGCGGGACGAGATTGAGAATCATGCCGCCGGCGAGAACGGACGCGATCTGTCCGGCCACGTTCGCACCCACTGCGTGCATGAGCAGATGATTCTGGCTGTCCTCCGCCAGACCCATTTTCTGGATCACACGGGCGGACATGGGGAAGGCGGAAATGCCGGCGGCGCCGACCATGGGATTGATTTTGTTTTTACTCAAGAGGTTGAGCAGCTTGGCGAACATCACCCCGGCGATGGAGTCGAACACGAAGGCGACCAGACCCAGCGCCATAATGACCAGCGTCTGAAGGTTTACGAACTGCTCAGCGCGCATACTGAATGCGATCGTGATGCCCAGCAGCAGCGTGATGAGGTTTGCCAGAACGTTCTGCGCCGTCTCGGACAGCGTGCCCAGGCACCCGCATTCGCGCAGAAGGTTGCCAAACATCAAAAAGCCCACCAGGGAGACGGACATGGGCGCGATGAACCCGGCAATGATCGTTACGAAGATCGGGAAGGCGATGCGCAGCGAGCGCGAGACATTAGCGGGGGTGTAGGGCATCCGGATTTGGCGTTCCTTCTTCGTGGTTACGAGCTTGATGGCAAAGGGCTGAATGATCGGCACAAGCGCCATATACGAGTACGCCGCCACCGCAATGGGCCCGACGTAGTTTGAATGCAGCACCTGCGAGACAAGAATCGAGGTCGGGCCGTCCGCCGCGCCGATGATGCCGATGGACGCCGCGTCCGCCAAGTCAAAGCCCAGCAGCACCGACGCCGTAACCGTGAAGAAGATGCCAAACTGCGCCGCCGCACCGAAGAGCAGCATCTTTGGGTTTGACAGCAGCGGGCCGAAGTCGATCATCGCACCGATGCCGATGAACAGCAGCAGCGGCAGCGCCTCCGATGCGTCGATGCCGATGTGGAAGAGCCACTCGATGATGCCCTGCGATTCACCGATGCCCTCCACCATCTGGTTGAGCACGCCGGAGTTGGGCAGGTTGACCAGAATCGCGCCAAAGCCCATCGGCAGCAACAGCGCCGGCTCGTAGTCCTTGGCGATGGCGAGGTAGATCAGCAAAAAGCCCACCAGGTACATCACGCCCTGCTGCCAGGTAACGGCACGCACGCCGTCCAGCAGAAATTCCATGGTTATCACTCCTTTGCATGAATACGATTGACGGTGTATGCGGGGAAGAAGAGAGAGCGGCCCGTTTTGTGCGGGATGCATCCGGGCGGGAAATCGGCATTCCCTCCCGGCTTTTTGCTCCGACCCATTTCACCCGACCGGACAAGAAAAAAGACCTTTACCGCGCGGAAAACGCACAGTAAAAGTCTTGCCACTTCGCGGAGGGACCGGGCGCTGCGCGCCGACCTGACGATCCGCTCCGACGCCGGAACACTCCGGCGCAGGCTACTCCCTTTTCAAAGCAGACGTATTGTATCATACGATCTGCACGTTGTCAAAGGAAATGTGGAAAGAGTGCAAAACTTTTTCCACCCTCTTTACCTGCGGTACGATCTCGTGTACAATGGGTGTCGCGGCGCGGGCGGCTGAAGCGCCGGGAAGGTGGGGAAAATGCGTTTTATGAATCGTCTCCGGGATGAAATTGCCCGGTTTATGTACGGGCGTAACGGCGTGGACCAGTTGGTCTGGGCCACGATCGCTGCGGAGCTTGCGCTGAATCTGATCGGCGTCTTTGTGCGCAGCGCCGCGCTCTATCACCTGCTGCACGTCGTATGCTGGGCGCTGATGGGGCTGGCGATCTACCGGATGCTCTCGCGCAATCTGGCGCGCCGCCGCGCGGAGAACGAGAGGTTCCTGCGCTGGTGGAGACCCCGGCGCGACGCAGTCGCCGGAGCGCGGGAGCGCCGTGCGGACAGAGCGCACAAATACGTGCGCTGCAGCTGCGGGGCGTATTGTCGTGTCCCGCGCGGCGTGGGCAAGGTCGAGCTGACCTGCCCCAAATGTGGGAAAAAGAAAATCGTGAAAACGTGAGAGCGTCGACTTTCATCAACCGTGCAAGCTTGCGGCAGAGGGAAGGAGGAACAAGATGGGATGGTTGGATTTCTTTAAGAAAAGCAAAACGGCTGCGAAAGAAGCGCAAGAGGAAGCGGTACAAACCGCCGGATGGGACGCCATTACGAAGGCGTTTGAAAGCGTTTACCCCGGGCAGGACAAGCCGAAGCACTACATGACGATCATCAAATGGATCTTCGGCGGCAACGATCCGCTGGACGGCATTTCCGTTTATGACGGCGGAGACTTCTGGCACTTCGTTTCGTACGGCCTGACTGAGCTCTATGAAAAAGAATCGGAAAACCGGGACGTCAGCGGATACGGATACGAGCTGACCTTCAAGCTCAAAAAAGACGGCTGTGAAGAGGAAGAGGCGGAAATGAGAAACGTCTGCGGCATCCTGCAGATGATTGCAAGGCTTACCTTCACGAAGGGCGAAATCTTCTTGCCCAACGAGTTTATCTATACGGGGCAGACGGTGGGGATCGACGCCAGGCAGAAATCAAATCTTACGGGGTTTATTACGGTGAGTGATCCGAGCGTCGATGCAATCAATACGCCGAACGGCCGCGTTGCATTTTTGGAGCTGATCGGGATGACGGACGCGGAGCTGAAAACGCTGTCAGACGTTGGCTCTGTGATGGACCTATACGCCAGGCTCGGCTCTGATATCACGGATTACCACAGGGACTCCATTGTATAGAAGAACGGCACGCCAAGCCGCGACAACAGGAAAAAGAGACTTGCCCAGCGTTTGTTTTGTAAAGGAGGAATTTATCCTCCGCAGAACAAACCTTGACTGCGGCTCATTCGTGGCAAAGTGACACGGCAGAAAAGGGTATCTGTAAAGAGGATGGAGAGATCGTGATAATCTCTCCATCCTCTTTTTCTTTCAAAGGAAAGTGTCGAACACTCGCATCTGGTTTTCTTATTTGACAAATCGGAATTTACATGATAATTTCCGATTGATAATACTGTTCTTGAAACCGAATCAGTTCCATGATTTCTTCTTTGGTATACGAAGCATCTTCAGGACAAACTACCCACTTTTCTTCTACATCGTCATATCGGTGAATAATCGCAATAATTTTGCCTATAAACCGTTCCACTGGCTGATCAACGCCCAAAATATACGCATCCTGTTCCTCGCCGTCAGGGGCAATTATTCCTTCAATATATCCGTAGTTAATAGGATAATACATTTCTTTGTACACCGGATGATAACTTCCAAGCGGTCTGTCAACTGTAACGCAAACAATATCACCAATCATTTTATTATCTCCATAAATCCCGATTTGTCGGGATGATTATACCATATCAATGCACCGCAATAAGCACCTAATTGCAGTGTTTCCCTATTGCCCATAGTAGCGATCCACGGCTCCTGTACACAGGATAAAATACTCCTTGACACGCAGGCGGGACGTATCCGAAAGACACTTAAAGAGCTTGGTCGCGTTTTCCCGTGTCATGCTTCACACGCCCCCTTAAAATGGGCGATGACGTCATGCGGCGCCGCGAGCTTGGCTTCCTCCACGGCGACGGCGCCTACGTCTTCGTGCTGCTTTGCCTTTTCCAACGCCGCTTAAAAAGCAATCTCATATGTCTTTCCCTTGAAACCTCCGATAGAGTGAGGTAATTATACCATGTGCGGCCGATGAAAACAAGAAACCGCTCTTATCTTTGACAGACAAAAGCGCTTCGCGCTTGGGGGAACCTGGGGCTTCTGCGCAGACTTCATGGCAGCATGGGATGGGCTTGGGAAGGGAGGGGACTCCCTTCCCAATAATTTTCAATCGATTCACGGCACAGCCGCGATAACCAGAAAGAGAGACTTGCCTTGGGCAAGTCTCTCTTTCTGGTGCCTCGTCGGGGATTCGAACCCCGGACACCCTGCTTAAAAGGCAGGTGCTCTGCCGACTGAGCTAACGAAGCATATATAAAAACAGCGGAAGGCCGTCATAATCTGGCAGGGATGGCTGGACTCGAACCAGCGAATGAGGGAGTCAAAGTCCCTTGCCTTACCGCTTGGCTACACCCCTATGGATGAAAAGGGGAAAGGGATCGGGACGAATCCCAATCCCTCCCGTTTTGTGGGGTGGGTAAAGGGACTCGAACCCTCGACACCCGGAACCACAATCCGGTGCTCTAACCAACTGAGCTACACCCACCACATGTTCACTGTATCCGTGCGACTTGCCGACGAAAATTTAGAGGATCTGTTTGGTACGCCAGAAGGGATTCGAACCCCCGGCCTACTGCTTAGAAGGCAGTTGCTCTATCCGACTGAGCTACTGGCGCAAATTGGATGGAGCAGGTGACGGGAATCGAACCCGCATCCCCAGCTTGGAAGGCTGGTGCCCTGGCCATTGTGCTACACCTGCATGAGCCCTCCAAAGTATTGTCAGCTTGAACATAATAGCATGGAAGGCGCACCGTGTCAAGTTGAAAATTTCAAAAATTTCCGCGAAAATACCTGCACATTCAAAACGCCTGCAGCACGGCAGACAGCAGCTGCGCACCGTCCACGGCGTCGGGTCGGGCGAGGGCGAGGCACAGCCGTTCCGGGTGCCATTGTACGGCGAGGATCGGCAGCGTCTCGTGACGCACGGCCTCGATGCAGCCGTCGTCCGCCCAGAGAATGGGGCGAAGTCCCTCGCCCAGGCGGTCGATGGATTGGTGATGCCAACTGTTGACGTGGAAACGCGGGCCGTAAAGCGCGGTGAAGAAGGCATCGTCGGTATACACCGGATGAACGGTTTCCTTCTCGTCGATCGCGTCGTGGTGCTCGATATGCTGGTGCAGCGTGCCGCCGAGGGCGACGTTAATCAACTGCAGGCCGCGGCAGACGCCAAAGATGGGGCGGCGCTCTGCGATAAACTGCCGCGCCAACGCAAGCTCCGCCTCATCACGCGCCTCGCCGATGTCGCGGGCGCCGGCAATCTCCTGCCCGTAAAAGCGCGGATGGATGTCCGCCCCGCCGGGGAGGAGCAGCGCGTCGCAGCGCTCCGGCGCATCGGTAACCACTTCGGCATTCAACGCCGCAAAAGCGGCACAGTAGTTTGGGTAGTCGGCAGCGTTGCCGTACAGAAAAAGACGCTTCATGGCGATCCCTCCAAAATAAAAGAATAATCAGTGCGCGGGAACTCCGTATCTGTCTATTGCTATTATAGCACAGAAACGGCGGCTTGCCAAGCGCGGGGAGTTTTTTTCAGAAAACGCTTGCAAGCGCGGAAAAGATATGGCATAATAGCAAAGCGATCTGCGCAGAACAGAATATGGACAGGTATCGAAGTGGTTATAACGGCCCTGACTCGAAATCGTCGCGGTCGTGTTCCCACCCAAGCCCCGGAAGCCTTGATTTTACTGGGTTTCCGCCGCTCTTCTACGCGAGGGGCGTCCGAATTTCTACGTTTTTTCTACGCTTTGTCACAGGTTTGCCTGACGCCGGCGAGCCGCCAACTGAATATGGACAGGTATCGAAGTGGTTATAACGGCCCTGACTCGAAATCAGGTGTACCCGCA
>CAMZIO010000037.1 GCA_947307255.1 uncultured Clostridia bacterium
AGACGGGCGATGGGTACGCGGAACGGGGAGCAGGACACGTAGTCCAGCCCCACCTTGTGGCAGAACTCCACGGAGGCGGGGTCTCCGCCGTGCTCGCCGCAGATGCCCAGATGGATCTGGGGATTGGCCTCGCGGCCCATCTTGGCGGCCATGTTGACCAGCTTGCCCACGCCGGTCTGGTCGAGGCGGGCGAACGGATCGTTCTCGTAGATCTTCTTATCGTAGTAGGCGCCGAGGAACTTGCCGGCGTCGTCGCGGCTGAAGCCGAAGGTCATCTGGGTGAGGTCGTTGGTGCCGAAGGAGAAGAAGTCCGCTTCCTTGGCGATCTCATCCGCGGTGAGCGCGGCGCGCGGGATCTCGATCATGGTGCCGACCTTATATCTCATGTCGGACTTGGCGGCGGTGATCAGCTCGTCGGCAACCTTGACGACGACATCCTTGACGTACTTGAGCTCCTTGACCTCGCCGACCAGCGGGATCATGATTTCGGGTACCATCTTCCACTCGGGATGTGCGGCCTGGACGTTGAGCGCAGCCTTGATGACCGCGCGGGTCTGCATGGCGGCAATCTCCGGGAAGGTAACGGCCAGACGGCAGCCGCGGTGGCCCATCATGGGGTTGAATTCGTGCAGGGAGGCGATGATGTTCTTGATCTCCTCCACGCTCTTGCCCATGTCGTCGGCCAGCTTCTGGATATCGGCCTCCTCGGTGGGGACGAACTCGTGCAGCGGGGGATCGAGGAAACGGACGGTCATGGGACGGCCCTCCAGAGCGATATACATGGCCTCAAAGTCGCCCTGCTGCATCGGCTCGAGCTTGGCAAGCGCCTTCTCGCGCTGTTCGACGGTGTCGGAGCAGATCATCTCGCGGATGGCGGGGATACGGTCCTCGTTGAAGAACATATGCTCGGTGCGGCAAAGGCCGATGCCCTCAGCGCCGAACTTGACCGCCTGCGCGGTGTCGTGCGGGTTATCTGCGTTGGTGCGGACGCCCAGACGGCGGTACTTGTCCGCCCAGCCCATCACGCGGCCGAACTCGCCGCCGATGCTCGCGTCCACGGTGGGGATCGCGCCGTCGTAAATGTTGCCGGTGGAGCCGTCGATGCTCAGCCAGTCGCCCTCGTGGAAGGTCTTGCCGGCCAGCTCGAACTGCTTGTTCTCCTCGTCCATCTTGATTGCGCCGCAGCCGGAGACGCAGCACTTGCCCATGCCGCGGGCGACGACCGCCGCGTGGGAGGTCATGCCGCCGCGAACGGTCAGGATGCCCTGCGCGGCCTTCATGCCCTCGATATCCTCCGGTGAAGTCTCCAGACGGACGAGAACGACCTTCTCGCCGCGCTCGCGCCACGCCTTGGCGTCCTCGGCGGAGAATACGGCCTTGCCGCAGGCAGCGCCGGGGGAAGCGCCCAGGCCCTTGCCGATGGCGGCGGTCTTCTTGAGGATCTCGCCGTCAAACTGCGGGTGCAGCAGCGCATCGAGGGTGCGCGGCTCGACCATCAGGACGGCCTGCTTCTCGTCGATCATGCCCTCGTCCACGAGGTCGCACGCGATCTTGAGCGCGGCGGCGGGGGTGCGCTTGCCGTTGCGGGTCTGGAGCATATAGAGCTTGCCGTGCTCGACGGTGAACTCCATATCCTGCATATCGTGATAGTGGTTTTCCAGGATCTTGCACACGTTCTCGAACTGGGCAAAGGCCTCGGGGAACTTCTCGGCCATCTGGGAGATGGGCATCGGGGTGCGCACGCCGGCGACGACGTCCTCGCCCTGGGCGTTGGTCAGGAACTCACCGAAGAGCTTCTTCTCACCGGTGGCGGGGTTGCGGGTGAAGGCAACGCCGGTGCCGCAATCGTCGCCCATGTTGCCGAAGGCCATGGACTGCACGTTGACGGCGGTGCCCCAGGAATAGGGGATGTCGTTGTCGCGGCGATAGACGTTGGCGCGGGGGTTGTCCCAGGAGCGGAAGACGGCCTTGATCGCGCCCATGAGCTGCTCCTTCGGGTCGGCGGGGAACTCCTCGCCGATCTTGGCCTTATACTCGGCCTTGAACTGCATGGCCAGCTCCTTGAGATCCTCGGCGGTGAGCTCCACGTCCTGCGTAACGCCCTTTTTCGCCTTCATCTCGTCGATGAGCTGCTCGAAGTACTTCTTGCCGACCTCCATGACGACGTCGGAATACATCTGGATAAAGCGGCGATAGCAGTCCCACGCCCAGCGCGGATTGCCGGACTTGGCGGCGAGGACTTCCACGACCTGCTCGTTGAGGCCGAGGTTGAGGATCGTATCCATCATGCCGGGCATGGATGCGCGCGCGCCGGAGCGGACGGAAACGAGCAGGGGATTCTCCAGATCACCGAACTTCTTGCCGGTGATTTTCTCCATCTTTTCAACGTACTGCATGATTTCGGCCATGATTTCGCCGTTGATCTGGCGGCCGTCCTCATAATACTGCGTGCAAGCCTCGGTGGTGATGGTGAAGCCCTGGGGGACGGGCAGACCGATGTTGGTCATCTCGGCAAGGTTGGCGCCCTTGCCGCCCAGAAGCTCGCGCATATTCGCGTTGCCCTCGGTGAACAGGTAGCAATACTTTTTGCTCATAGTATTTCCTCCATTAATTAAAGTATCTCAATGATTTTTCAATCACAGTAGACCCTAAGCCATATTATTATAGTCAGTTTTTTCCGGACTTGCAATAAAATCTTGCGAAAAAACGGCGATTTTTCATCAATTTTGCGGCTGCGCGCAAAAAACTTCCGTCTTTCTTGCGCTTGGCGCAGGTTTGCGGTATACTATTAGAACAAATTTGCGCCGCGGGAGGCCGTATGGACCAGCTTTCAGCCTTTACAAAAACGAATACCGCCGCACGCATCCGCGCCGCAGCCGCGCGCGGCGCGCTTTCTCACGCGCTGATTTTCTCCGGGGCGGGCGCGCGCGCGGACGCCGCGCGCTACGCGGCCTGCGCCTTTGAGTGCACGTCCGATTCCCGGCGACCCTGTCTTTCGTGCGAGCCCTGCCGCAAGGTGCTCGCCGGGATCCACCCCGACGTGATATCCGTGCGCGATCCGCAGCACCGCGAAATCGCCATCGACGTGGTACGCGATATGCGCGCGGACGCCTTCATCCGCCCAAACGAGGGCGCGCGCAAGGTCTACGTATTTGAAGACTGCTCGCTTTTGACCGAGAAAGATCAAAACGTGCTGCTCAAGCTTGTGGAGGAGGGGCCGGCGTATGCGGCGTTTTTGTTCTGTGCGGAGAATCCGGCGTCCCTGCTGCAGACGATCCGCTCGCGCTGCGTGGAGCTCAAGCTCGCGCCTGCCGACGGGGCGGACCCGGAGAGCTCCGACCGCGCGCAGGAGCTTTGCCGCCTGCTCGCCGTCGGCTCGGCGGCTGACCGCGCGGCGTTCTTCACCGGATTGGAAAACGCGAAGCTTGCGCGGGAGGAGGTCGGCGCGCTGCTGGCCGAGGCGCGGCGCCTGCTGACCGAGGCGCTCGCCTCGCTTTACGGCGCGCAGAGCGGGACGCTGCCGCGTGCGCTGGCGCAAGATTTGACGCAGCGCTTGACAAAATCGCAAATTCTCGGCACAATAGAACTGTTGCAGGCCTATCAATCGGATTGCACGTATAACGTCGGCGTGGGCATCCTGCTCGGAGGTCTCGCCGCACAACTGGAGGAACTGTTTTGACTGAAGTAATCGGGGTCCGCTTCCGCAGCGGATGCAAGGAGTATTATTTTGACCCAAGAGGTCTTGAAGTAAAAGTGAATCAATTTGTGATCGTGGAAACCGCGCAGGGGCTGGAATACGTGCAATGCGTATCCGCCAATCACGAGGTCGACGACGCGCAGATCGCACAGCCGCTGCGCCCGGTGATCCGCGTGGCGACGGAGAACGACCGGCGCAGCTACGCGCAAAACCGCACGCGGGAGAAGGAGGCCTTTGACGTCTGCCAGACAAAGATCGCCGCACACGGGCTTGATATGAAGCTGGTGCGCGTGGAGAGCAACTTTGACGGCAGCAAGATCATCTTTTTCTTCACCGCCGAGGGGCGCGTGGACTTCCGCGAGCTGGTGCGCGACCTGGCCTCGTCGTTCCGCGCGCGGATCGAGCTGCGTCAGATCGGCGTGCGCGACGAAGCGAAAATGCTCGGCGGCATCGGCATTTGCGGCCGCCCGTTTTGCTGCGCGCAGTTTTTGGACGATTTTATCCCCGTGTCCATCAAAATGGCAAAAACGCAGAATCTCAGTCTCAATCCCACCAAGATTTCCGGCTGCTGCGGGCGGCTGATGTGCTGCCTGAAATACGAGCAGGACGCCTATGAGGACGCGGTGCGCCGCTGCCCGAAGGCGGACTCCTTCGTGCAGACGCCGGACGGCGTGGGCAATGTGAGCAACGTGGACCTGCTGCGCGAACAGGTGGTCGTCCGCTTGGACGACCATCCCGAATCGCCCCGCCGCTACCGCAACGAGGAGATCCGTGTGCTGCGCAACGGCAAGGGCTCGCGCGAGGGGATACAGATCCCCGCCGACCTGCCGGAGCGTTTTGCCTCCCCCGTGGAGGAGCCCGTTCCGCTGCTCAGCAGCTTCCTGGCCGCTTCGGAGGACGACGCGCCGACGCGCGAAGCTGCGCCGGACGAGGGCGCAGGGGAAAAGCGCAGCCGCTCGCATCGCGGCGGACGCAACCATCGCCGCGGCGGACGCGGCCGCAGCGGTGAAAAGCCGGCGGCACAGGCGCCGGCCGGACAGACGCCCGATGCCGCGAGCGCGAAGGAGCCTGCCGCGCAGCCGACGGCAGCGCGCGCCTTTGTCGGGAAGGATGCAGCGGAAAACGGCGGGGAAACGGGCGGAACGACGCGCCGTCGCCGCTCGCATCGCGGCGGACGCAACCGCCGCCGCGGCGGAAGCGGCGCGCCCAAGGCGGAGGACTGACTCGAAAAAAAGGGGGGCTTCGTCCCCCCTTTTCTGAAAAGCGAAAAACGTATCGCTTGCAACGGCCGTTTTGACCTTCTTTGGAAAAGCGGGGCGTCAAAACGCTTTTACAGGCGGGAAACGGCCGATGTAAAACGATTTTGATAGACGAAAAGCGCCCGCTCGGATAGGATGTGCCTGCAAGGAGGGCGTGAAGCATGGAACTTGGACAGCAACTGAAAACACGCAGAACCGCGGCCGGGATGACGCAGGACGATCTGGCGGAGAAGCTGTACGTTACGCGCCAGACGGTATCCAACTGGGAAAACGGCAAAAGCTATCCGGATATCCACAGCCTGTTGATGCTCAGCGAACTGTTTCACGTCTCCCTTGACGAACTTATCAAAGGAGATTTGAAAACCATGAAAGAAAAAGTGAATCAATCCGAGATCGACCGTTATAAGAGAGCGGGAAACGTGTTCGCCGTATGGATGTTTGTCTGCCTCCTCTCGGTCGTCCCGCTTTACAAGTGGTTGGGGACGCTGGGACTGGCCGCATGGGCGCCGCTGCTCGCCGCGATGATCTATTCCTGTTGCAAGGTGGAAAAAATCAAGAAGGAGCAGGATATCCACACCTATCGGGAGATCGTCGCCTTTGTCAACGGTGAAAAGCTCGACGAGATCGAAAAGGCGCGGGAGTCGGGTAAGCGGCCGTATCAGAACGCCGCCAAGCTTCTGGTGGGAGCGGCTGCCGGGATTCTTACGGCGTGGCTGCTCACGGGGCTGTGGGCGCTGCTGTCGCGGATGCTGTAAGGACGCGGCAAGGGCGGAGAACGCGGCAACGGCGCGGAACGAAAAAAGCAGACCCTCGGGGCGGCAGCCCCGGCGGTCTGCTTTTTTGGCGACCCGCGCGCCCAAACGGAAAACGGCCGTTGCATTTGCCTGGAGATATGATATACTTTGATTATTCACAGAGACAGAGGGAATGCGTATGGGAAAGTTTGACGGAGTTTTGATCGCCAGCGATTTCGACAACACGCTGGTCTATACGCAGGGCGCGCTGGAGGCGGGGCTGGACACGCCGCCGATGATCGAGCGCAACCGCCGCGCGCTGGAATACTTTATGGGTAACGGCGGGTATTTTTCCGTATCCACCGGTCGGGCACTGCCGGCCTTCGCGCACTTTGCCGACGACGTGCCGATGAACGCCCCCTGCATCATCGCCAACGGCGCGGGGCTGTACGATTTCAGCACAGGGAAATACATTTACACCGCGTTTTTAGACGAGGCGGTCCGTGCGCACGTGGCGGCGCTGCTCACGCGCTTCCCCGACCTGACCTTTGAGATCTACCACGCCGACCGGCGCATCCACGCGATCCACCCCAACCAGTACGTCTACAACCACGAGCATCTCACGCGTGCCAAGGTCGTGCCCGTGGACAGCTTCGACGAGGTCGACCTGCCCCTCATTAAGCTGCTGTTTGAGGAGGAGCGGGAGACGCTCGACGCGGTATACGCCTTCATCCGCACGCAGCCCTGGGGCGAGCGGTACGAGCTGATTTACTCCAGCGACCATCTGCTGGAAATGACCGCCCGCGGCGCGACCAAGGGCGACATGGTGCTGCGTCTGGCAGAACACCTGCACGTAAAGCGGGAGGATATCTATTGCATCGGAGACCACAACAACGACCTGCCCATGCTGGCGGTGTCCGCGATCCCCTTCGCCCCTGCCAACGCGATTGAAAGCGTCCTGTCCTCCGGCGCGCGGATCGTCTGCCACTGCAAGGACGGCGCGCTGGCCGACGTGGTGGAAATTCTGGATAAAAAGTATCGGTAAATAAGCAAAAAGGCGCCGGAGGCCGTGGCCTCCGGCGCCTTTTCTTTTGGGCAGAGCATTTCTCAATCAGTTTGCAAAGGGTGCGTTTCGCGCCCCGGCGGCGCGGCAAAGAAGGCACACCGCCGCTTTAACCGCTTCGGTTCAGGACTCCCGCAAGAGAGCGGATACGACCCCATTTTTCTCTTTCTTGCAAGAGAAAAACGGGGGCGCCCGTCAAAAAGAGAATCGTTTTGCGGCAGTGTCCAGATGCATTTTCGTGCAGTGGTTTGGAGTCGATAAAGCGTTATGCAAGCATGAATTGACTCTGCCTCCGAGCCTGCTGCCGCTGATCCGGTGCTTGAAGAAGCTTTCAGCACAAATCCGATAGAAGGGCCTCTGAACGAGTTTGTTCAGAGGCCCTTTTTGCAAGTCTGTACGCCGACTTCCCGCACGGGATGCATGAGCGGCAGCGCTACGAGAAACACGCCGATCGTCAACGAAAAATGATCCAATCCCCGCGCCGGAGCGCGAAATTCCCCTGCGGGCTGATTCAGGAGCAATCCCGCCAAGTCAGTGCCGGGCATGGCGTCAGGTACGGCGCCGTATCATCGGTCGAGCTTTTTGAGCATATCGGTAAATTCCTCCGGCAGCGGGCAGGAGAGCGTAACCGTCTCCCCCGTGCGCGGATGGATGAAGCGAAGCCCCACGGCGTGCAGGCACTGACCCGTCAGCCCCGGCACGCTTTTTTTCGCGCCGTACACGGTGTCGCCCAGAATCGGGTGGCCCAGATGCGCCAGATGTACGCGGATCTGGTGCGTGCGCCCGGTTTCCAGCCGGCAGCGCAGGTGCGTATAGCCCGGATAGCGTGCGACGACCTCCCAATGCGTGATCGCGGCGCGCCCGCCCGGCACGACGGCCATGCGCTTGCGGTCGCGCGCATCTCGCGCGATCGGCGCGTCCACCGTGCCGCAGTTCTCCCGGAAGTTCCCCACGGCGATGCACTCATACGTCCGCGCGAGCGTGTGATCCTTGAGCTGCGCCGAGAGCGACTGATGTGCCGCGTCGTTCTTTGCGGCGATGATCAGCCCACTCGTGTCCCGGTCGATCCGATGGACGATACCCGGCCGCAGCACGCCGCCAATGCCCGAAAGACTCTTGCCGCAGTGGTAGAGCAGGGCGTTGACCAGCGTCCCGTCCGCGTGTCCCGGCGCGGGATGCACCACCATGCCGGAGGGCTTGTTGACCACGATCACGTCCGCATCCTCATAGACCACGTCCAGCGCAATTGCCTGCGGCTGCGCCTCGACCGGCTCCGGCTCCGGCAGCGTCAGCTCCACGCGTTCGCTGCCGGTGAGCTTGCGGCTCTTGCCCGCTATCTTGCCGTCCACGCGCACGCAGCCGCTGTCGATCAGCTTTGCCGCCGCCGCGCGGCTCAGATCGGGCACCGCAGCGGACAGGAAGCTGTCCAGCCGCGTGCCGCGCTCACCTTCCGTTGTCAGCAGGATCGGTTCCATGACGTTTGCTCTCCCAATTTTCCGCGTCGCACTTGCCGTAATACTTCAGATAATAGACCATCGCGCCGATCGTGCCGCACACCACGAAAATATCCGCCACGTTGAACACCGGAAAGCGGATGAACGTGAATTCCAGCATATCCACCACGTAACCCAGACGCACACGGTCGATCAGATTGCCCACGCCGCCTGCGATTACCAGCGTCAACGACCAGACGCCCAGCGGATGACGCACGATCTTCCGCAGCAGCCAGACGAGCGCCAGCAATCCAGCTGCCGTAACCGCGATGAGCAGCCAGCGCGCGCCGGACAGGCTCGACCAGGCCGCGCCGTAGTTGTGCACGCGGCGCAGCTGGACGAGCGGAGGCAGAAGCTCCGCCGTCCCCCCCAGTTCCAGCGTTGCCGCGGTCAAAAGCTTGACGAATTGATCCAGCGCCACCACGCACGCGGCGTAAAGCACGGCGCGCGCCATGCGCCGCCCCGTCGTGCGGCAGCGCAGCAATACGAGGATCAGCAGCAGTCCGACCGCCGCCGCGAACAGCGACAGGATGATCCCCCCTACGTCGCCGGTAACGAAGATGGCGGTGGGACCGTCCGCACCGCCGATGACACCGAGGGAATCCTTCATTCCGCTGCACCTCCCGATACGATCTGTACATAAAACGTCCGCCCGGTCAGACAGGCGTCCTCATAGGGGATCCCCAGTCGATCCAGCTCCTCTTTGAGCGCCTCCAGATCCTCCGGTGGCAGGACGTATTCCGCCAGCTCCCCGTCGGCGTCATAGCTGCGCTCTTGCGCGTGCGCGGCAAGGTATTCCTCCGCGCCGGTACCGTAGACAAACAGCACGCTCTTCGGCTCTTCCGGAACGTTGGCAGGCGCCGAATGGAGCGCTGCGCCGCACGCCGCGTTTCCGTCAGCGGCGGGTTTTTCTTCACCGATAGACCCATCCACTGCCGCTTGCCCCGGCGCAAGCGCCGCCCCGTCTGCCGATGGCGCGGCGGAGAGCATCGGCTCCTCCTCCGCCCTATCGCTGTTCTTGTTTGCGCCGGTCAATCCCGGCAGGACGGACAGCGCCACCAGCGCCACCGCCGCGCAGGCGACGAGGCCCATCCAGCCGCGGGCTCTGCGGCGCGCGGGACGTTTTTGCTCCTGCAGGCGCGCCATCACGCCCTCTGCGAAGCCGTCCGGCGCCGGTTCTTCCTCCAGCGTATCAAAAGCGGCGCGCATTGCGCCCAACTCAGACAGCCAGCGGCGGCAGCCCTCACACTCGTTCAAGTGCGCCTCCAGTGCCGCGCGCTCCGCCTCCGCCAGCTCCCCGTCCACAAAGGCGGAGAGCGCGAGGAGGTATTCATCACAAGGCTTCATTCCGCGCGCATCTCCTTCCCGTCGTGATTTTGTTTGTATGCTAAGTCTTTTGACGCGGCGTCGCTGAAAAAGTTCCCGCTTGCCGCCAGATAATTGCGCAGCGCACGCCGCCCCCGGCTGATGCGGGACTTTACCGTACCCAGCTCCAGCTCCGTGATCTCCACGATCTCGGCATAGCTGAGCTGTTCGCTCTCGCGCAGCAGCAGCACCTGGCGATACTCCGCCGGCAGGGCGGCGATCCCCTCGCGCAGCAGCCGCTGCAGCTCCTGCTGCTCCAGCGCCTCCTGCGGTTGAGGCGCAGGATCGGTCAGGGTAACGCCCGTCTCCTCGTCGTCGAGGGAGATGCGGCCGCCGTGCCGTTTCTCGCGGCGCGCGTGGTCGATGCAGGCGTTGGTCGTCAGACGATACAGCCAGGTGGACAGCGCCGCGTCGCTGCGAAAGCCGCCGATCCCCCGCCAGAGGGCGAGGAAGGTGTCCTGCGCGGCCTCCAGCGCGTCCTGCTCGTTGCCGCACATACGGCGGCAGAGCGTATATACTTTGTTCTCATAGCGGTGGATCAGCGTCTCAAAGGCCGCCTCGTCCCCCTGCTGACACAAACGGATCAGTTCTGCTTCTGTCATCGGTCTCTCCACTGTCTCAGGTAAGATCGCGCTTGATTCCCGCGCTGACGCGGTAGAGATCCTCCAGCGTGGTCATCTGCACGATCTGCTCTTTGTAGTAATTCGCGTGGGGCACGCCCTTGAGGTACCAGCAGCAGTGGCGGCGCGCCTCCAGCAGGGCAACGCGCTCGCCGCGGTAGCGCGCGCTCAGCTCAATCTGGCGCACGGCCACGTCGAACCGCTCGCCCAGCGGCGGCAGCGGGGGGATCTCATCCCCGGCGAGGGCGGCCTTTGCCTGCGTAAAGATCCAGGGATTGCCGAAGCTGCCCCGCCCGATCATCGCCGCGTCCGCGCCGGTGAATTGCAGAATGCGCGCCGCATCCTCGGCGGAGAACACGTCGCCGTTGGCGATCACTGGAATGCGCACCGCCGCCTTTACGTCGCGGATCGTATTCCAGTCCGCCTGCCCGCCGTACATCTGCATCCGCGTGCGGCCGTGCACGGCAACGGCCGCAACGCCCGCCTGCTCGAGCAGTTGGGACAGTGCGACGGCGTTGACGCTGCCCTTGTCCCAGCCGCGGCGCATCTTCACCGTTACCGGCACGGGAGCGGCTTTGACCACCGCCTCGGCAATCTGCGCGGCCTTCTCCGGGTCGCGCATGAGCGCCGAGCCGTCCCCGTTGCTCACGACCTTGCCCACCGGGCAGCCCATGTTGATGTCGATAAAATCCGCGCCGGCGACCTCCGCGGCAATGCAGGCGGCCTCCGCCATGCAGGCGATATCACTGCCGAAGATCTGCGCGGCAAACGGGTGCTCGCCGGGAAAGGGCCGGAGCAGCGTGCGGCTCTTTTGATCCTGATAGCACAGCGCCTTCGCACTTACCAGCTCCGTATACGTCAGACCCGCGCCGTGCTCGGCGCAGATCTGGCGGAAGGCCGCGTCCGTTACGCCGGCCATCGGCGCAAGCGCCAGCTTCGATTTGATTGTTACGGTTCCGATCTGCACGGCGCCGCCTCCTTCCCGCCCGGGATGCGTAGTTTTATTATTATATCACACGGGACGGAAAAGGGAAAGAGTAAAAATCGCGGCGCGCGGGCGGGGCTGTCGACACTGCGCGGCGGCAGGTACGCCCGACCCGGTGCGCCCGGATATGCGGCGGCGGTAGGTGCGCACACCGCGCACCTGCCGCCGATTTCTCTTCTTATGGCAGGGGGATTTCTTTTTTGTCGAAGTAGGTCTTCAGCTCCACCGAGGTGCGCGAGTCGCCGTACGTTTTCACGACGGACAGCAGGCCGTCAAGCTCCTTGGTGTCCTGCACGGCAAAGCGCAGCAGGGCGTTGTAAACGCCGATGACGTGGTAATGTGCGATGATTGCCGGCGCGTCCTGGCAAAAGGCGCAAAAGGCGGCGTACTTCTCCGGCTCCGGCGCGACGAGAATAAAGCCCGTAATGCTGCAATCCAGCAGTGTCCGGTCGACGTCCACCCGGAAGCCACGGATCACGCCGTCCTGCTCCAGCTTGTGGATCCGTTCCGACACCGCCGGCGGCGTCAGGCCGACCTGCTCGCCGATGCTGCGCAGCGTGATGCGCGAATCCTTTTGCAGCAGGTTGAGGATTTTATAGTCCGTTCTGTCCATCGTCTTCTCCTTCTTCCGCGCGCTCAAACGATCCGCCCCTTCTTGATGACCGACCGGGCCAGGTTGCTGCCCACGCGGTAGCAGATATAATCCAGATCGGGCGCGTCCCAGATCACGAGATCGCCCAGCTTGCCCACCTCCACAGAGCCGACCCGGTCCGCCCTGTCGATCGCCGCCGCGCCGTTGAGTGTTACGGCGGTGAGCACCTCCTCCGGCGTGAGCCGGTACTTCAGACAGCCGAGGTTGATGACAAACTGCATATTGAGGCACGGGCAGGAGCCGGGGTTGAAATCCGTCGCCATGGCGACGGGCACGCCCGCGGCAATCATGGCGCGCGCCGGCGCGAACGCCGCGCCGAGGTTAAAGCTCGTCGCCGGCAACAGGCAGGCGATCACGCCGCCCTTTGCCAGGCTGGCAATCCCCTCCGGCGGGCAGACGATCAGATGCTCGGCCGAGATTGCGCCGAGCTCGCCGGCGAGCGTGCTGCCGCCGATGGCCTCGATCTCGTCGGCGTGGATTTTCGGGCGCAGGCCGTATTTGAGTCCTGCCTCCAATATGCGGCGCGATTCCTCCACGGTGAAGGTGTCCGCCTCGCAAAACACGTCGCAGAATTGGGCGATGCCCTGCTCCCGGACGAGCGGCATCATCTCCTCGCACACCAGACGGACGTATTCGCTGCGGTTTTGCCGGTATTCAGCGGGCACGAGGTGCGCGCCCATGAAGGTGGCGACGAGGTCGATGGGATGGCGTTGGTCCAAATCGCGGATCACGCGCAGCGCCTTGAGCTCGTGCTCCGTGGCGAGCCCGTAGCCGCTCTTGGCCTCGCAGGTGGTGGTGCCGAAGCGCAGCATCTCGTCGAGCGCCTTTTCCGCCTTCGCCGCCAGCGCCTCCTCCGTCGCGCCGCGGGTGGCGTTGGTGGTGGACTGGATCCCGCCGCCCGCGTTCTGAATTTCCAGATAGCTCGCGCCGTGCAGCTTGAGCCCCAGTTCGTTTTGCCGCCAGCCGCCGAAGATCAGGTGCGTGTGCGCGTCCACCAGGCCCGGCGTAACCAACTGTCCGTGCGCGTCGATCCGCTCGGCGCCGCGGACGAGCGATGCATCGGCCGCGCCCGTGCCGACCCCGGCGATCACGCCGTCCTCGATCAGCACCCAGGCGTCCCGCAGCACGGTGATCCGGCCCTGCTCCTCGCCGCGCCGGGCGCTCGTTCCGGTGGGCGTTGCCAGCATACCGATGTTTGAAATAAGCGTTCGTTTCATATCGTTTGCGTCCTTTCCCGGTTCGCCGGGGCTTGCCGTCAAGCCTCGGCGCTTCTGAGCGCCTCCGCCACCAGCGCGTCGTCCGCAAGATAGGGCAGCGTGATGTGATCCTGTCCGGCATACATCGCGTTGTACTCCGCGGCGGTGGACATGGCGTTTTCGTTGCGCGCCCAGCTCCGCCGGGCGACGCCGACCATCGTGTCCCACGGCATGGACATCCGCAGGATCGTATCGACGCGCTCAGACCCGTCGAGCACCATGCCAAAGCCGCCGTTGATGGCACGGCCGATGCCCGTGCCGCCGCCGTTGTGCAGGGCGATATAGCTCATGCCGCGCGCGGCGTTGCCGGCGTAACACTGCGTGGCCATCTCAGCCATGATGTTGGAGCCGTCCTTAATGTTGGAGGTCTCGCGGAACGGCGCGTCGGTTCCGCCGGTGTCGTGATGATCGCGGCCGAGGATGACCGGACCGATCTCGCCGTTTCGAACCATTTCGTTGAACTTGAGCGCCAGATTCATGCGCCCCATTGCGTCCTGATAGAGGATGCGGCACTGCGTGCCGACGACCAGCTTGTTCTTCTCCGCATCGCGGACCCAGACGTAGTTGTCGTAGTCCTGATAACGGCGGTTGTGCGCCTTGATATATTCGGCGGCGGCCACGTCGGTCTTGTGCAGGTCCTCGCTCTTGCGGCTCAGGCAGCACCAGCGGAACGGACCGTAGCCGAAGTCGAACAGGCAGGGGCCGAGAATGTCTTCCACGTAGGACGGGAAGATGAAGCCGTCGAGGTCGTTTTCGCCGTTTTTGCAGATGCTCTTCACGCCGGTATCGTAAACGGCCTTGAGGAAGCTGTTGCCATAGTCGAAGAAGTAGGTGCCTCTTTCGTGGAACCGGCAGATCATCTCGTAGTGATGCTGCAGTGTCTTGTCAACGAGCTTGCGGAAGCCGTCGGGGTCGTTTGCGAGCATCTCGGTGCGCTGAGCGAACGTCAGCCCCTGCGGGCAATAGCCGCCGTCGTAGGGAACGTGGCAGGAGGTCTGGTCGCTCATGAGATCGACGTGCACGTTCTTTTCATAGAGGTATTCCAGCAGATCGACGATGTTGCCGCAGTAAGCGACGGCGCAGGCCCGCTTCTCTTTCTGATGGGTCAGCGCGATTGCAACGGCCTCTTCCAGACTGTCGGTGCGGTGGCTGACCCAGCCCTGCGTATAGCGGGTGTCAATGCGGGAATCGTCCACCTCGGCAATGATGGACGCGGCGCCGGCGATCTCCGCCGCCTTGCCCTGCGCGCCGCTCATACCGCCCAGGCCCGCGGAGACAAACAGCTTGCCCGCAAGATCCCCGTCCTGTGCGATGCCGAGCTTCAGCCGCCCTGCGTTAAGCAGGGTGTTGAACGTGCCGTGGACGATGCCCTGCGGCCCGATGTACATCCAGCCGCCGGCGGTCATCTG
>CAMZIO010000038.1 GCA_947307255.1 uncultured Clostridia bacterium
TTTTATCTTCCCCCAGTAGAACTGGGGGTTTATTTCCACGTCTAAAGACGCCAAATAAAGCAGGGCGCTTGTGCAAGCGCCCTGCTTCGGTTTTTCTGGCGGTTTCCGCGCGGGATATCGACGGTGATCCGCCTGCAATCAATACGCGACGCCCCAGTAGATGTCGGTCGTGCATTCCTTGCCGCACACCGGGCACTTGCCGGTCGAGCCGCTCTGCTCCAGCGGCATGCAGCGGGAGGAAACACCCGCCTTTTCCTTCATCGCCAACTCGCATTCCGGCGAGCCGCACCACTTGGTGCGGGCAAAGCCGCCCTTCGTGGCGATCATATCGCGCACCTCTTCCCAGGAGCCCAGGTCGAAGGTGTTCTCCTCCAGATTCTTTTTGGCCATAGCGAACAGATTGTCATGGATCGCGTCGAGCAGCGCGCTGACGCGCGCGACGAGCTCGTCGATGGGAACGAAGGTCTTCTCACCGGTGTCGCGGCGGACGAGGCAGCACTGGCCCTGTTCGAGATCGCGGGGGCCGAGCTCCAGACGGACGGGTACGCCGCGCATCTCATACTCGGCGCACTTCCAACCCATGGACTGATCGGAGTCGTCAAGCTTGGTGCGAACGCCTGCGGCGTTGAGCTTTTCCAGCAGCGTCTTGACCGTATCGAGCACCGCGGGATTTTTGTGCGCGGCGATCGGAATCGCCACGAGCTGGATAGGCGCGATACGCGGGGGCAGGACGAGGCCGTTGTTGTCGCCGTGGGTCATAATGACCGCGCCGATCAGACGGGTCGTGGCGCCCCAGGAGGTCTGGAACGGATACTGGAGCTTGTTGTCGCGGCCCGTGAAGGTTACGTCGTAGGCGCGGGAGAACTTGTCGCCGAAATAGTGGCTGGTGCCGGACTGGAGCGCCTTGCGGTCTTTCATCATGCACTCGATGGTATAGGTTGCCTCGGCGCCGGCAAACTTTTCCTTGTCGGTCTTGCGGCCCCGGACGACGGGCATGGCGAGAACGTTCTGGCAAAAGTCGGCGTAGCAGTTGAGCTGCTGCTCGGTTTCCGCCATCGCCTCCTCAGCGGTTTCGTGGATGGTGTGGCCCTCCTGCCACCAGAACTCGCGCGAGCGCAGGAACGGCCGGGTGGTTTTCTCCCAGCGGATCACGGAGCACCACTGGTTGTAGAGCATCGGCAGCTGGCGATAGCTTTGCAGAACGCTGTGCCAGTGATCACAGAACATCGTCTCGGACGTGGGGCGGAAGGCAAGACGCTCCTCCAGCTCCTCGCTGCCGCCCATCGTAACCCAGGCAACCTCGGGCGCGAAGCCGTTGACCAGCTCGCCCTCTTTTTTCAGCAGGCTTTCGGGAATCAGGACGGGCATCGCCACGTTGGTGTGTCCGGTCTTTTTAAACTCCGCGTCCAGCAGCGCTTGAATCCGCTCCCAGATCGCGTAACCGTAGGGACGAAGGATCGTAAAGCCCTTGACGCTGGAATATTCCACCAGTTCCGCCTTGCGGCAAATGTCGGTGTACCATTGCGCAAAGTCCGTCTCCATGGCGGTGATCGCTTCCACTTTTTTATCCTGTGCCATCGGTATTTCTCCTTTTCCGATTATATTCTAAATCGGTATTGTATGTGTTTTTCATCCGCTTGTCAAGGCGGGAGTGCACAACTCGCCGCGCTTTTATCTTGCAGGAATGCATTGCGTGTGTTAGAATCATACTATCCTCTATCATACGAAAGGAGCGACTATTATGGAACTGAAGGGCAGCAAGACCGAAGCCAACCTGCTCGCGGCGTTTGCCGGCGAATCGCAGGCCCGCAACAAGTACGATTATTACGCATCTCAGGCAAAGAAGGACGGCTACGTCCAGATTGCGGCGCTGTTTGAGGAAACCGCGAAAAACGAAAAGGAGCACGCGAAGATCTGGTTCAAGCTCTTGAAAGGCGGCAAGGTACCCGATACCGTTACCAACCTCAACGACGCAGCCGACGGCGAAAACTACGAGTGGACGGATATGTACGCCGGATTCGCCCGGACCGCGCGCGAGGAGGGCTTCGATGAGATCGCCGCGCTGTTCGAGGGTGTCGCGCAGATCGAAAAAGAGCACGAGGAACGCTATCGCAAGCTGCTGGCCAACATCGAGGGCGGCCTGGTCTTCTCCCGCGAGGGGGACAGGATCTGGCAGTGCTCCAACTGCGGCCACATCGTCGTGGGCCGGCAGGCACCGGAGGTATGCCCCGTGTGCAACCATCCGCAGGCGTATTTCCAGCTCAAGGCGGAGAACTATTGATCGCATAAAAAGGACGGCGCGCGCCCGCCTGGCGGGTCCGCGCCGCCCCCTTTCAGACCGGGACAGAACGCCCGCTGACCGTCCTGCTATGCCGGCACCGGCACGGAAGGCGGCGGACAGAGGATGAAAAAACAATGAGCAGACGAATCAAGGCGGGAAGGGCGGCCGCGCTGGCACTGGCGCTGGCGGCGGTGCTCGGGGGACTGTATTGCCTCTCCGTCCTGCCGCACGGGACCTACGTCGATGCGGATTTCGGGATCGAAACCTATCACAGCGCGGGCGACCGCGACGGCGACGGGATCGACGATCAGGCGGATATTCTGCAAAGCGTGCGGGATTATCTTGCCACGGAGCCGAAGTACCGCAGTAAATACTACGCCGGCGGCTATCCGGACGACGAGTACGGCGTGTGCACGGACGTGGTCGCGTTCGGTCTGCTGGGCGCCGGCTACGACCTGCGCGAGCTGGTGCACGAGGACGTCCTTGCCGCACCGGAGGCGTACGGTGTGGAGCATCCCGACCAAAACATTGATTTTCGCCGGGTGCGCAATCTCAAGGTTTATTTTGACCGCCACGCGACCGCGCTGACCACCGACCCGCAGAAGATCGACCAATGGCAGGGCGGGGACGTCGTGGTGTTCGAGGGACATATCGGCGTGGTGTCGGAGCATCGCAACCGCCGGGGGATTGCCTGCGTGCTGCACAACGGCAGCCCGCTGCAGCTGCACTATGAGGAGGATATCCTGCAGCGGCGCGGCGATATCGTCGGGCATTACCGCATCGGATAGCCTTGTGCACGGCTTGATTCTCTGGTATACTGAAGAAAACGGAAACGGGGGAAGGGCATGATCTATCACATTCTTGCCATTGGCGACGTGGTGGGCGAGTGCGGCGTGCGCCATCTTGCCAGGCATCTGCGCGCGCTCAAAAAGATAAAGGATATCCACTTCACCGTCGTCAACGGCGAAAACGCACAGATGGTGGGGCTTACGCGCGCGGACGCGGAGGAGATTTTTTCTGCCGGGGCGGATGTGATCACCCTCGGCAACCACGCCTTCGGCAAGGTGCAGATCGCGGACTATCTGGACGAATGCCCCTACCTTCTGCGCCCGGCGAACCTCAGTAGCAGGATGCCAGGCCGGGGTTGGGGCGTGTTCGAGTGCGGCCGGATCCAAATCGGCGTGATGAACCTGATCGGCCGCTGCGATTTGGCGTTCCACGCGAACAATCCCTTCACCGTGGCGGATCAGCTGCTCTGCGCCGAGGAAAAGCCGACCTTCACGCTGGTGGACTTCCATGCCGAGGCGACGAGCGAAAAGCTCGCTATGGCGTACTATCTGGACGGACGCGTGAGCGCCCTGTGGGGCACGCACACGCACGTGCCCACCGCGGATGAAGAGGTGTTTCCCAAGGGAATGGGCTATATCAGCGACCTGGGGATGACCGGCGCGGTGCGAAGCGTGCTGGGGATCGAGCCGGAGCAGTCGGTGGAGACGTTTTTGGGCGGATTGCCGGGGCGCTACCGCGCCGCGGAGGGCGCGTGCAAGATGCAGGGCGCGATCTTTGCGCTGGACAGCGAGAGCGGCAGATGTGTCGGCGTCGAGCGCATCGACGTGCGATAACGGGAGGAGGCGGAGCGCCATGAGCGTCAAAATCTTACACGCGGCGGATTTCCATCTGGACAGCGCCTTTGGCGCCCTAACGGGCGAGCAGGCGAAGCTCCGCCGCCGGGAGAGCCGCGCGCTCGTCGAACGGCTATCAAATTATGTAAACCAAAGCCGGATCGACGTCGTGCTGCTTGCCGGCGACTTGTTTGACAGCGAGACGACTTACCGCGAGACCGTCGAGCAGCTTTTGGCCGCCCTGGGCGCCATGCGCGCGCGGGTATTTATCGCGCCGGGAAACCACGACTATTTCGGCGCGCGTTCGCCGTATGCTACGCTGGACTGGCCGGAGAACGTGCACGTGTTCACCGCGGCCGGGGTCGAGCGCGTGATGCTGGAGGAGCTTGGCTGCGTGGTCTACGGCGCGGCGTTTACCGATCAGGCGCAGGAGGAGAGCCTGCTTTCCGGCTTTTCCGCGCCGGAGGACGGACTGATTCATTTGATGGTGCTGCACGGCGATTTGAGCGCCGCGCAGACGCCCTACGACCCGATCACGCGCGAGCAGATTGCCTCGTCGAAGCTGGACTATCTGGCGCTGGGGCACACGCACGCCTTCGGCGGCGTGCAGCGCGCGGGGCGCACGGCCTACGCTTACTCCGGCTGTCCGGAGGGACGCGGCTTTGACGAGTTGGGCGATAAGGGGTTTTTGTGCGGCACGGTGGAGCGCGGCGAAGCGCGGATGGCCTTCGTCCCCTTTGCCCGCCGGCGCTACGAGATTCTGACCGTGGACGTGAGCGGCAAGACGCCGGCGCAGGCGCTGCGTGATGCGCTGACGCAGGACACGGCAAGCGACCTCTACCGTGTCATTTTTACCGGGGAGACGGACGAGCGGGGCGTGGATTGCCGCGCGATCGCTGCGGAATTTGCGCAGGACTTTTTCCACCTGGAGCTGCGCGATCAGACGCATATCCGGCAGGATATCTGGGCACGCGCACAGGAGGATTCCCTGCGGGGCCTGTTCCTGCGGGAGCTGCGCGAGCGGTACGAGCAGGCGGAAGGTGAAGAAAAGACGGTCGTCGAGCGCGCGGCGCGCTTCGGCCTGGCGGCGTTGGATCGCCGCGATCTGTGAGGAGGGGCTTATGGACGTTACGGTGTGTGGAGCAGATGACGGCAAGACGACTTACGTGGGGCTGGAGGGGAAAAACTTCTCTGCCTACGCCGCCGTGCATTTCGAGCGCAGAAAGCTGCTGCGCGCGGCGGAGGCCGCCGTTGGAATCGCGCTGCTGCTGCGTGGGAAAAGCCGGCGGGCCGGGCGAGGCGCGGCCGGATACGCTTGCGCAAAGCAGATGCCGCGCAAACCAAACGCGGCGGCAGGAAGAAAGGCTTGAAGGGCGCCCCTTGCCGCGGCGGAGCGATCATTGAAAAGCGTATGGAGAGGGAGGGGCGCTTGCGGAAAGCGTTCTTCCCATTTTTTTTGCCGGATGCAAAAAAGCACTTGACCTTGCAGCGTACTGTAATGCTATAACGGCGTTGAAGGGAGGGAGACGATATGACCGTCAAAGAGTTTGCCCATCTCTGCGGCTGCAACCCGCAGACACTGCGCATTACGACCGGGTGGATCTGCTCAAGCCGGCGTCGGTCAATCACTGGTCGGGATATCGCAATTACGACGAGGAGCAGGCGCTTGCCTTTGTCAAAATCAAAAATCTGCAAAGAGCAGGCTTTACCATTGAAGAGATCAAAGGGCTGCTGAGCCAGGAAGACGCCACGCTCTACGAGGCGTTTACGGCAAAGATTGCTGAGGCAGAGGAGAACCTGCGCGCGATCAAAGCCATCCAGCGGTCGTATCGGACCGAAATGAACGCCATGGAGAAAAGAATCAAAGAGATCCGGCAAACCGTGCACGCAGATCTGGAGGCGTACGATCCGAAGGAGGAATTCGGAATGGACGGCGCGGCTTACGAAAGCCTCAAGCAGGACGTAATGCGCTTTTTTGAAACGATCGAAAAGAACGCTAGCCTTGAGACTACGATTTTCAGGAGCCGGAGGAACGGCCTGATTTCTTCGGGGATGCGGGCTATCAACTCGTGCAGGAGCGGCACGGCTGGACCTATGCCAGGGAGTTTCTGGCGGAATGCCTGACGCTGGAGGATGGGGTCGACTATCAGTTTGTGTTCCGCGTCGTCGAAGGGAAAGCAGACGATAGCGCGTTTGCCAACATCGCACTCGGTCTGGCGATTCTGAAAAACGGGAAAGATCCGGAGCGCAAGCGCAGCCTTGGCTGTACGGTCAGCAATTCGGACGACGGGAAGAATCACTTCTGGCTGTTCAAGCGGGTGAAATAGGAAACCGGGACGCGCATCCTTCGATGCGCGTCCCGGTTTTCGTCCGTGCTGCGGGGCGGGAACCGATCCCGCGTCCGTTACCGGAAATAAACCGCATCCCACTCCGCGCTGCCGACGATCAGCGGCGGCTCGACCGTCAGGCCGCTCCTGCCGCCGCGCCGCGCTTCGAGCAAAAGGAGCGAGGGCGCGGCGTCCGCACGCGGGTGTACGAAGCGCAGGCGCTTCGGCTCAAGCGCGTGCGCGCACAGCGTGCTGACGGCCTCCGCCAGCCGCTCCGGCCGATATACCAGCGCAAAGCGCCCGCCCCAGCGCAGAATGCGCGCCGCTGCCGCGCATACGTCCGCCAAGGTGCAGTCCGTTTCCTCGCGTGCGCGCTGCCGCGCCTGCCCGATGGCGGAGCGGCCGCTGCCGGATTTGAAGTACGGCGGATTGCAGACGACGTAGTCCACCGTGCCTGCGGCGGGAAGCGCGCCGGTATCACGCAGGTCGCCGCAGGAGAAATCCGCCGTCCAGCCGTTTTGTGCAAAGGTGCGTCGGGCAAGAACGAGCGCCTGGGCGTTCAGCTCCACGTTGAAAAGACGCAGCGTATCCGACCGGGCAAGCAGCAGCGCGCCCAGCAAGCCCACGCCGCAGCCCAGGTCGCATATCCGCTCGCCGTGCCGCGGACGGGCGAAATAACCCAGCGCAAAGGAATCCGTGGTCGGGCAGAAAAGATCGGTATCATAATAGAAAACGGGCCCGTCGGGCCAAAGCTGATCCTGTTTCACCATATCCTTCTCGACGTGAAAAGCGCGCCTCAAGCGAGGCGCGCTTTTCGTTGGTTGTTGGATTAGTCCTCGGGAGCAATCGCGCCGTTGGGGCAGGTGTCAGAGCAAGTGCCGCAGTCGAGGCAAGCACCAGCATCAATTACGTACTGGGTATCGCCCTGGGAAATTGCGCCGACGGGGCAGACGTCTGCACAAGCGCCACAGCTGACGCAAGCGCTGCTGATTTTGTAAGCCATAGGAAGCACCTCCATTCCTTTGATATGCCTATTGTAACATGAAAGCGGAAAAATGCAAGTGTTACTATTCATGAAAATGCGGGAATTTTTGAACAAACTGTAAAACAAATGCTGATTTCGTTAGCGCGGAGTAACGGTATTTTAACAAATTGTAAAAGGTCAGAAATAGTCAAATTTTACGCTTGACAAAGGGCGAAGGAAGGAGTATGCTCATAAACATCAAAGAAAGTCAAAGATAAAAATGGAGGGATTGACATGGGTATCAGCGATTTGATCGCCGCCTTTATCCGCGATTCACTGGAGGACGCCAACGGCGTGCTGGAGCTGCAGCGCAGCGATCTGGCGGAGCGGTTCCATTGCGTGCCAAGCCAGATCAATTACGTGATGACCACGCGCTTTTCCCCACAGAATGGGTATATCGTGGAAAGCCGTCGCGGCGGCGGCGGATACATTCGCATTACGCGCGTGCAGGTGGATCGGCCGACGCTTTTGATGTCGGTGATCAACTCCATCGGTGAGAGCATCGACCGTGCCAGCGCCAACGCCATCGTGCAGAATCTTGCCCATGACGAGGCCATCGGCGTGGAAACGGCGCAGGTGCTGCAATGCGTCATGAGCGACGCAGCGCTGCACAGCGTTCCCGCCGCGCTGCGCGGCAGCGTGCGCGCGGATCTGATGCGGCAAATACTGATCCATACCGTGTAGAGAGAAGGATACGAAAAACTGCCATTTTTATGTTTAAACTGGAAGAAGGAGGAGAGAATGATGAAATGTGATCGTTGCGGATGGAACGACGCCACGCGATATTACCGCAGCGTGGTCAATGGGCGCGCCAGCGAAGCGCACCTGTGCGCGGACTGCGCAAGAGCGATGGGCTATGAGGCCGACGGAGATGAGCTGTTTGGCGAACTGTTTTCGCTCCTGCCGCGTATGCTGGGCGGCAAATGGCAGACGGACTCTCCTGTCCTAACAAACCCGGCGCGGCGCCGTGTTTGCGTGCAGGAGAGCGGTCGGGAGACGCCGCAGGCCGAGCCGCTGCTCAGCAGCGACGAGGAGCAGGCGCTTCGCCGCGAGCGTGCGCGCAATGCGTTGGAGCTTCAACTGCGCGAGGCGCTGGAAGCGGAGGATTACGAGCGCGCGGCAACGCTGCGCGATGCGCTGAAGGATTTGGACGCGTGAGAAGGTTCACGCAGTGAAAGGAGTGAAAAAGGATGAATGAAAAGAAGTTCAGTTCTCAGATGGAGAACGTGCTGCGCCTGGCGCAGGAGGCCGCCGGCGAGCTGGGCCACGGTTATGTCGGCTGCGAGCATCTGCTGCTGGCGCTGTTGCGTGCGGACGGGAGTATTGCCTGCCGCGCGCTGGAGGAGATGGGAATGACCGAGGAGATGGTGCGCACGCTGATCGTGCGCGCCAGCGGCCGCGGGATTATGGGAGCCGACCCCTCGCAGGGGTTGACCCCGCGCGCCCGCAACGCCATTGAGATGGCGGTGGCGGAGGCCATGCGAAGCGGCAGCGCGCAGATCGAGCCGGAGCATTTGCTGCTGGGCTTGCTGCGAGACGGCGGCAATATGGCGGTACGCCTGATGGTTACGGCGGGTGCAGACCTGCGCGCGCTGCGCAGCAGCGTGATGCGCAAAATGAATGAAGCGCCGCGCGCTGCGGCGGAGGAGGGCGGTAGAATGGAGCATTTGCGTGAAGGGAAACGCGGCAAGGGACTTTCGGAGTTCACCCGCGATTTGACGGAAATGGCGCGCCAGGGAAAGCTGGACCCGGTGATCGGGCGCGAGCGGGAAATCACCCGCACGATCCAGATCCTCTCGCGCCGCACGAAGAACAATCCCGTCCTTATCGGAGAGCCGGGCGTCGGCAAGACGGCCATCGCGGAGGGACTTGCCCAGAAAATCGTGCTGGCGGACGTGCCGGAAGAGCTGATGGATAAGCGGCTGCTGTCGCTGGATCTGAGCGGTATGGTCGCAGGGACGAAATACCGCGGCGAGTTTGAAGAGCGGATCAAGGATCTGCTGGACGAGGTAAAAAAGGCCGGCAACGTGATACTGTTCATCGACGAGCTGCACAACATCGTCGGCGCGGGCAGCGCCGAGGGCGCCGTGGACGCCGCCAATATCATCAAGCCCGCGCTCAGCCGCGGCGAGATCCGCGTCGTCGGCGCGACCACGCTGGCGGAGTATCGCAAGTATATCGAAAAGGACGCCGCGCTGGAGCGCCGTTTCCAGCCGGTCCAGGTCGGTGAGCCGACGGCGGAGGAGACGCTGGAGATCCTGCGCGCACTGCGCGAGCGCTACGAGGCGCACCATAAGCTGCAGATTACCGACGGCGCACTGGAAGCGGCGGTGGAGCTCTCACGCCGCTATATCAACGACCGCTTCCTGCCCGACAAGGCCATCGACCTGATGGACGAGGCGGCCTCCCGCGTGCGGATGGAGGCGCAAACGGCGTCGCCGGAGCTCAAGGCGATCGAGGAAAAAATCGCCACGCTGCACCGCGAAAAGACCGCCGCCATTGCCGGACAGGATTATGAAAAGGCGGCGCAGCTGCGCGATATTGAGGCAAATTACCGCGAGCAGGCGGAGCGGGAGCGCGATTCCTGGCGCAAGCAGCTTTCGCAAACGCACGGCAGCGTTACGCAGGAGGATATCGCCGCCGTGGTTTCCGGCTGGACGGGCATTCCCGTTACGCGCCTGACCGAGGACGAGGGCGAGCGGCTGCTGCATCTGGAGCAGACGCTGCACGAGCGTGTGGTCGGCCAGGATGAGGCGGTGCGCGCGGTTGCCCGCGCGATCCGCCGCGGCAGGGTCGGCATCAAGGATCCCAAGCGTCCGATTGGGTCGTTTCTGTTCCTCGGTCCCACGGGCGTGGGCAAGACCGAACTGTGCAAGACCTTGGCGGAAGCGATGTTCGGGGATGAGAACGCCATGATTCGCATTGATATGTCTGAGTATATGGAGCGGCATACCGTGTCGCGTCTGGTCGGTTCGCCTCCGGGCTATGTCGGCTATGACGAGGGCGGTCAGTTGACCGAAAAGGTGCGCCGCAAGCCGTACAGCGTGGTGCTCTTCGATGAAATCGAAAAGGCGCACGAGGACGTGTGGAACATCCTGCTGCAGATCCTGGAGGACGGCGTCGTTACCGATGCACATGGGCGGCACGTGGACTTCAAGAACACGATCATCGTCATGACCAGCAACGTCGGCGCGAAGAACATCACCGCCATGAGCAACAAGCTGGGCTTTGCCAGCGGGAACGAGCAGAGCGAGGAGGACTTTGACCGTGTGCGCGAGGCCGTGATGGCTGAGCTGCGCCGCACCTTCAAGCCGGAGTTTCTCAACCGCATTGACGAGACGGTGGTGTTCCACCGCCTGAGCGAGGCGGACATCGAGCAGATCGCCTCCCGTATGCTTGCCGCCACCGGCAAGCGCTTGGGCGAGCTGGGTATTACGCTGGATACCGACGGGGAAGCGGTTACGCTGCTTGCAAAGGCGGGATTTGATCCCGTGTACGGCGCCCGCCCGCTGCGCCGGCTGATCCGCAGCCGGGTGGAGGACGCCGTGGCAGAGCAGATGCTGGAGGGCAGCCTTCGCGCCGGAGACACGGCGAAGCTGTGCGTGAAAAACGGAGAGCTGTGCGTGGAGAGCGTGCGCGCCGCGGCCGCCGTGTCGGCGTAAGCGGATCCATTCTAAAAAAGCCGCCCCATCGGGACGTACTTCGTAAAGAAGCTGTTTTGAGGCGGCAATCACCGGCTCAAAAGGATATGAAACCGGCGTGGCCGCTGCGGTCACGCCGGTTTTTTGTCTTGGTTTTTGTGGGACAAAATCCGATGCTCGTTATAACTGTGGACAATAGAAGATATATTCGGTAAATCGGAATCTGTCAATTAAACATCTTGATTGTCATATGGTAATTGTTTACTAAGATAAATTGCATAACATAACAGTATAACAAACTGAATTACACCGAGAATCACATTCATCTGCGAAGAGCCATCTATACTGATAAATGAGCAGAAATCATGTAAGGTGTGCACCGCAATACATGACCATATACTTTTACCTATGATGAAAACAAAAGAAATTACTATCCCATATAAAAAAGCAAAACATATCTGTAAAATTGTTTCTGTTATTCCCGCACCACCCATAACATTCATCAGATGGCATATCGCAAACAAAGTGGATGAAACAACTACTGCCTTTTTAACGCTTTCATCTATCCATATCCTACAGATAATTCCACGAAAATAGATTTCTTCCGCAAAACCTATGGCGAGTGTAAAAATCAGGTTTGCAAAAATAAAACTTGCCCCTTTGTTTGTATCAATTCCACACATAAAGTGAGATATAGCAATTACAATCAACGGTATATAGAAAAACACTCTTTTGGAGGATTTTGCCATAGGTTTGCAAAATCCAAGTATGGATAAATCTCTATTTCTCTTCAAATAAAAAACAATTGTAGCAATAACCAATAGCCATATCACAGTGGCCCTGACTAATATGGATTTAAGTCCTTCCATATTAGTCATCATGACGATTGCTCCCTGTGTGAAAAAGAAAAGTAGAAGAACCACCATCGCTATAACGGTTATAAATACTTTGCTTTTTTTCATTTTGCCACCTCAAATCCCGATTTGTTTTAACCATTGTAACATTTCTGACCCGCGTAGTCAATTACCCCACTTTCAAAGAGAAGGAGGAGCTTCCTTACGAAGTGCCTCCTTCGGGCGGCTTTTTTACATTTTCTTTATACAGCTTCCACCCATTTTATGATACAATAGAAAAAACGGATCAGGAGGTTCCCTGCATGACGCTTCGCTCGTTGCTCGCCCGGCTCAAAGGCAGTATCCGCCCGGAGCATCTTCTGATGCTAACGCTCGCCGGTATCATCAACGCCTTCGGCGTGATCGTTTTCCTCTCGCCGGTACAGTTGTATGACAGCGGGATGTCCGGCACATCGATGCTGCTTGCGCAGATCACGCCGGAAGGCTGGTCGCTGTCGGTATTCCTGCTGCTGCTCAACGTGCCGCTGTTCCTCTACGGATTGAAAAAACAGGGGCCGGCGTTCACCGCCCGCGCGATCTATGCCGTGGCGGTATACGCTGCCGCGGCGTGGCTGATTACCGACGTGCTGCCGCTGGACGTTACCGTGGCGTCGCCGGTGGCCGGGACGGATCTGCTGCTATGCGCAGTTTTTGGCGGTATGATTTCCGGCGCGGGCAGCGGGCTTGCCATCCGCTTTGGCGGCGCGATGGACGGAGTGGAGGTGATGGCGGTCGTCTTTGCCAGGCGGCTGGGCATCACGGTGGGCACCTTCGTGATGGTTTACAACGTGCTGCTTTACGTTTTTTGCGGGGCGGTGCTGCGCAGCTGGATTTTGCCGTTGTACTCGATCCTGGCCTACGCCTCGGCGCTTAAAACCGTGGACTATATCGTGGAGGGCTTCGACCGCGCCAAGTGCGCTATCATCGTTACCGTCAAGCCGGACGAGATTTGCCGCGCCCTGTCGGAGACTTTCGGCAGCGGCATGACGCGCATGGAGGCGCGCGGCGGATACTCCCGCATGGCAAAGACGATGATTTACTTCGTGCTCAACCGCTTTCAGGTCGTGCGGCTCAAGGAGTTGGTGCATGGCATCGATCCCTCCGCCTATATCACCATCAGCGAGGTGGCGGACGTTTTTTCTGAAAATAAAGACGAAAAAGAATGAAAAACACTCAAACAGATGTTGCATTTTGCGAAAAAGTGTGGTAGAATGACATCGGTACAAGACCGACCTTGATGAGAGGAGCGAGACCGATGAAAAAGCTGACCAAAATGCAGCAGCAGGTCTACGACTATATCGTGCGCAGCATCCACGAGCAGGGCTATGCCCCCTCCGTGCGCGAGATCGGAGAGGCGCTGGGCCTTAAATCCCCGTCCACGGTGCATTTTCACGTCAAACATCTGCAGGAGCTCGGCTTGATCGACAAGGGCGCGGGCAAGGGACGCGCCATCGCCGTCAAGCAGGAGCCTGCCCCCGCGGCTGCGCGCACGCCGGTTCCCATCGCGCCGCAGGAGGACGAGGGGGCGCGCCGCCGGGTGCCGATCGTCGGCAACGTTGCGGCGGGCAGCCCGATTCTGGCGCAGGAGTGTATCGAGGATTATCTGACCTTTGATACCGGCGGGCATGACGAGGAGTATTTCGCGCTGCGCGTACGGGGAGAGTCGATGCTCGGCCTGGGCATCCTGCCGGGCGATCTGGTGGTGGTGCATCGCCAGCAGACCGCGCATAACGGCGAGATCGTCGTCGCGCTGCTGGGGGATGAGGCCACGGTCAAAACCCTCCAGCGCAAGGATGGAAGGGTTTGGCTCCTTCCGGCGAATCCGGACTACCAGCCCATTGACGGCACGGGCGGTACGATCCTCGGCCGCGTGATCGCCGTGGTACGGCAGTATTAAAAAACCTCCGATAGAAACGGGGCGCGAGCGCAACGCTCGCGCCTCTTTTTTGCAGCGCGACGGAACTTTTCACTTTCACAGAGTATCGACGCCGAAAAAAGGGAGAAGACCGGCTTATGCCGGTCTTCTCCCTTTCGTTTTTGGCGTTTTGGCCGTTTGTCTTCAGTTGT
>CAMZIO010000039.1 GCA_947307255.1 uncultured Clostridia bacterium
CGCCGCGCAGCAGCGTCTTCGTCGCGCCGTTGCCGCTAACCGTCAGCTCGTAGCCAGCCAGCGTCGCGTCGTCCCGGTTTTCGGTTACGGTGTAGGTGCCCGCCGGGACGTTTTCCAGCGTGTACACGCCGTTTTCAAAGTCTGCGTAGCGCACGGTGCGCGTCTCGAAGGTTACGCCATCAGCCTCCGGGGTGCCGCTGATCGTGAAGCGCGTGCCGTCGGGCGTCTGCGCGCCCTCGCTCTTCTTCACGATCTGGAGCGTGCCGACTTCCACCATGTGCTCAACGGTATAGCTTACCGAAGGCATCGGGAATTCCTCTGCCGTGCCGGGGGTTCCTTCGCTATCTACGGGATAAAGGATTGCACTTGTATTGGTGTATCTGGCGTCATTTTCAGAATACACGCTGCCGGTAGCGTCTTCTTTGCCGTCGCCGTCAAAATCGTTCACGCCGTAGGTACCGGGAGTCGTCTCTTTCTCCGCGGCAGAAAGCTCCGCAGAATAGACAAGCTGTATCCGCTGGAAATTTGTGATGTGCACGTTTGTTTTCCAAGTAAACGCATCTGACGCCTCGTCATAGGTCAGCTCGTACTGATATGCAGTGGGCACGCTGTCGGGGATTGCGCCAAAGCCGTAATGCCCCTGCGCGATGGTTTCGGCATGATAGGTTTCCAGCGTATTTCCATCTGCGTCCAATAGCCGCATCACAATTTTTTCCGGGTCGTTTACAAAGTCAAACTTCTCGCCCATCGTGTCCACGACGGTGCTTCCGGCGCCCAGATAATAGAGAATCTCATTTTTGATATGATTAAAGGTAATCGGCTTTTCATCGTTCAAATAGCGCATAAAGGCTTTTGACTCGTCCCAATTTCCCTCTCCGGCGCCCGTATCATTCACACCAAACGAAAACGTGTGATACTGCGCTTTCAGCTCCTGATAGACCTGATCGGCATAATAGAGCGCCATATCGCGGTTCGACGCGCTTCTGGGCACCATCGGCTGGTTTTTATATCCTTCCGATGCAATCAAGGGGAGAGGATAAAAGGATAATTGCCATAAGGGGTTCCACTTGAAATCCCACGCGTTGCCGTTGCTATCTGCATTTCTTGCCACAACGTCTTCAAAATACGCATGCCACAATTCACTGTCCGGGAGCTTCGGGCGCTTCACGTTTCCCGGCTGCGAGCTTGGCTGATACGTGCTTTCTTCCCAAAAGCCGCCGAAAGCCGTGCGGCGCGCGCTTGCAAGAGGAGTATACGCCCTTGAATACGGCGTTTCGTAGTCTCCGTCCTTGCAGAACAGATACGTCGAGCCATCCGATACGAGGATCATATATTTTCTGCTGTCGTCAACTTCCGTATCGCTTGCCAAAAGCTGTTTTGCCGCCAGAAGGCCCGCGTGCATATTTGTTCCGGATGTGTCGTGCTGAGTGAATTGCGTCTTGATATAGGCATATTCCTCCGACAGATTCCGAAAACCGACCACGGTTGCCACCCGGTTGAATCGGACGATGCCGATCTTAACGGTTGCCCCGCTATCGTCTGCCGCCGCCTTCACCGCGTCGAGCAGCGCAAGCGCCGAGTCCTCCGTATCCGAGAACTCCGAGCTGTCCAGCACGAACACGATATCAATGTCCAGTTTTTTCTCTGCGCTTGGGAACGACAACTGCAAATCAGCAGTCGCTCCGTCCCAGGCTGTTACGGTCTTTTCCTTGTCGACCGCCGTGATCACGGTTGCGTCGCCGTCAACCGCTGCATTCGCCGTCAGTTCGATGCCGGGGAACACCCCTGCAATCAACACGAGGGTAAGGATCACGCTCAAAAGCTTGTACATTCTGTGCTTCATATAAACACTCCTTTTTAATAGTTTTGCTTGTGCAGAACGCTTTCCCTGCAGCGGGTCGTCCCGACTGGAATAGGAAAAGGACGGGGGGGGGGGCTTTATCTGCCATGCAGCGATGGTTCATTTCGTTCATCACAGTTTCTCCTATGTCTTCTCTGGAAAATCCTTATAGTTCAATTAATTTATTTGAAATTAATAATTTTATAGATACCGATATTTTTAGGATTATAAGAAGGACAGTAGATATTGTTTTTAGAAAGAATAACATAAAAGTAAAAAAATATCAATATCAATAATGAAAAATTTCATTAAATTTACAAATATTAAAGATTGTTCGGGCGGAAATAACGAATGCAACGTCATTTCCCCTTGGCAATTAAGAGAGAATGACACCATGGCCGGGGCGCCGCTCCTGCGGCGACGCGCGGAGAGAATAAAAAAACAGCCTCTGAATCAGTCGATTCAGAGGCTGTTGGCAGACGATTATGTCCGCACGGGCTTTCTGGAGAAGCAGGCTTTGCACCGGCGGCGCGGCGTTTGGGCGTTACCCCTCCGGCAGGCGCAGCGTCCACCGGGAAAAATCGTAGAACGGATTGGATGCGGTGGGAGAAAGTCCGTTGATCAGGTCGGCAGGGGTGAGCACGGAGACGGATTTAAACGCAAGCGGCAGGATCGGGGATTCCTGTGCGAGCCGGGCACACAGAGCGCGTGCAGTTTCCGGCGTCTCGTTGGAGAGAAAGGCGGCGAGCAGCGCGTCGGTCGTCTCGTCCGTATAGGCCCCGTAGTTCAGCGCGCCGTTCGTGCCGATCAGCGGCGTACAGTCCCAATCCGGCAGCAGGCGCACCTCGCCGAGGTAAAGGTCAAAATCGGCGTTTTGCAGGGCGCTCAAGTATTCCGCCCAGGGAAGCGGACGCACGGTGAGCGTAAACGCCTGGGAGGAGAGCTGGCGGCAGAGATATTCGGCAGCGGAGCGCTTGAAGGCGTTTTCCTCGTTTACCAGCAGCGTCAGTTCCTGAGGCTGTGCCGCATCCGGAAACAGCGCGGCCAGCGCGTCGGCATAGTCGGAGGAGGAATACGCCGCCTCCAGTGCGGCGGGGTAGAGCGCGCAGTGCGGCGAAATCGGAAATTGCGCCGCCGTTGCGTGCCCGGCCAGAAAGGCCCCGGCGACCACCGTGCGGTCAATGGCAAGACCCATCGCCCGGCGCAGCGCGGCGTTCCCCGTAAGGGGACGGGCCGTGTTGAAGCCGAGGTAGAGCAGACCGGCGCCCGGCGCGTCGGTAACGTCCACGCCGCTGAGCGAAACGGAGGGCAGCGCGCCGGTCAGATCCGCCGTAAGCAGGTGCACGTCGTAGGAGGAAAACAGATAGGAAACGGCGTCGGTGCTTTTTGCGCCGACGAGCGCGATGCGCGCAAGCGGCGGCCGCTCGCTGCGCCAGTAGTTTTCATTGCGGAGCAGGCAGGGGCCGTCGCTGTCGGTGGCAAAGAAGTACGGCCCCGTTCCGGCGGGAACGAGGCTCCCCTCCGTGCCGGACTTCACGATGGGAATATCCAGCAGGGCGGGCAGCGCGCTGTCCGGACGGCGCAGGGTAACGAGCAGGGTATTGCCGCTGGATCTGGTGGCGGCGATCTGCGCAAAACGCACGCCGTAACGCTCCGACGCGGCAGCACGCCGCAGTGAGGCAAGCGCGTCGGCGGCGGTCAGGAGGCTGCCGTCGGAGAAAGTAACGCCGTCCCGCAGCGTAAAGGTATAGACCAGACCGTCGGCGCTGACGGTATAGGACGTGCACAGGCACGGCTGCGGGGTAAGCTGCGCGTCCAGCGCAAAAAGCCCTTCGTAAAGCAGCGTGCCGGCGGTGAGCTGCACCCCGTCGGGACAGGTGATGGGGTCAAAGGACTGGCCGACCAGATAGGGGAGAGCAAAGGCGGAAATGTCCGCCGGGGCGCTCTCCTCCTGCGGGGGCTCCTGCTCCTGCGCGTCCCAAAAGTTCTCTTCGTCATCCTCCGCCGTGCAGGAGCACAAAAGCAGCGCCAGCAGCAACGCCGCAGCGCGCAGTACGAATCGAAAGCGCTTCATGGCACGAGAGAGATGACAGCGATCTGGCTGCCGCGCGCGCTGCCCATCCTGCGGTGCGACCAGTAGCGCTCGCCGTGGCAGGCGGTGCAGTCCGGATGGACCTCGACGTTGCGGGGATCCAGTCCGCCGCGCAGCAGCCACAGACGGTTGACCTGCTTGAGGTCGACGTGGTATTTGCCGTTTTCCCGCTTCGTGATAAAGCGATCGGCGCTGGCGCTCAGCTCGGCGCGGATCGCGCTGGGTACGTCGCCGTCGGTTTCAAAGCAGCACGCGCCGATGGACGGGCCGATGGCGGCGTGGATGGTCATGGGATCGGCGCCGTAGGCGCTCATCATCGCCACCAGCGCCTTGAGCGCAATGCCGCTTGCCGTGCCGCGCCAGCCGGCGTGGATCGCGCCGACGCAGCGGCAGGTGGGATCGTAGAGAAGAATCGTGCAGCAGTCGGCGGAGTACGCCACCAGCGGCAGGCCCGGCACGTCGGTAAGCATCGCATCGGCGTCATAGGGCCGCTGATCGTGCAGGAGCTTGCCGGCGTCCTCCGCGCGGATGAAGCGCACGAAGTCGCTGTGGATCTGGCGGCAGCCGACGGCGCGTTGCATATCCAGCTCAGCCGCCGCGCCGAGGCGGCGATAGTTTTCCAGAACGTTCTGCGTACTGTCGCCGCAGCTTTCGGAAAAGTTCAGCGAGTCGCACGGCGCGGCGCTTACCCCGCCAAGGCGGGTGGTGAACGCATGGCGAATCCCGCCGAAGGCGCTCAGCCCGTCGGCGGTGTCGTAGACAAGTCCGTTTTTGTTGTGTTGGGTGAAAGACATAGAAAAGCCTCACAGAGTCCGCCGACGGGCGGCGGAGAGATTGTCCGTCGTTTCGGGCGGCGCGCGCCGCTGCAACGAATGGCCGCGCCGTTGGCAGGCGTCAGCGGCCGCAGCAGTGCTTATACTTCTTGCCGCTGCCGCAGGGGCAGGGGTCGTTGCGCCCGATCTTCTGCACCTTGCGCGGCTGCTTTTTGACCGAGCCGTCGCCCGCGGTGGTGGCGACGATGCCCTCGGCCACGCGCTCGCGCTTGACCTCCGCCTGCGTCTTAACGCGGGCGGAGAAGATGCGGCGCACCGTCTCGTTCTGGATCGCGCTGATCATATCCTCGAACATGGACAGGGACTCCTGCTTGTAAACGTCCACGGGGTTTTTATTGCCGTAGGCCTGCAGGCGAATGCCCTGGCGCAGCTCGGTCATGGCGTCGATGTGGTCCATCCAGTATTCGTCCACCACGCGCAGCATCACCACGCGCTCCAGCTCGCGCATAACGGGGGAACTGAGGGCCTCCTCCTTGGCGTTGTAGAACTTTTCGGACGCCTCCACCAGCCGGTCGGTCAGCTCCTCACCGCTCAGCGACGCCAGAGAAGCGGCGTCCACCGCGCCGCGCGGGAAGTACATACCCTCGCAGGCGCGGAGCGCGGCTGCGGCGGTTTCGGCCGTAACGCGGCCGTGCTCGCCCAGGGCCAGCGCGACCTGGTTTTCGATGCCGGTGCGGATCATGCCGAAGATCGTGGATTTGATGTCATACCCGTCGAGCACCTGCTTGCGCTGACCGTAGATGATCTCGCGCTGCTTGTTCATCACGTCGTCGTACTCCAGCACGGACTTACGGGATTGGAAGTTGCGGGACTCCACGCTGGTCTGGGCGTTTTCGATGGATTTGGAGAGCAGCTTGGCGTCGATGGGCGTGTCCTCGTCCATATCGAAACGCTCCATCAGACCCGTAATGCGATCACCGCCGAACAGACGCATCAGATCGTCGTCCAGCGAAAGGTAGAAGCGCGTCTCGCCGGGATCGCCCTGACGGCCGGCACGGCCGCGCAGCTGGTTGTCGATACGGCGGGAGTCGTGCCGTTCGGTGCCGATAATGAACAGTCCGCCGGCGGCGCGGACCTTGTCCGCCTCGCCCCGGATCTCCTCGCGGTGCTTTTGCAGCGCGTCGGCAAACATCTGCCGCGCGTCCAGAATTTCCCGATTCGTCGTGTCGGCGTAGCCGGTGGCCTCGGCGATCAGCTCATCGGAAAGACCGGCCTTGCGCAGGTCGTTGCGCGCCATATACTCGGCGTTGCCGCCGAGCATGATATCCGTACCGCGGCCCGCCATGTTGGTCGCCACGGTAACCGCGCCGAGCTTGCCCGCCTGGGCGACGATCTCGGCCTCTTTTTCGTGGTTTTTCGCGTTGAGCAAATTGTGCTTGATCCCCTCGCGGGAGAGAAGGTAGGAGAGCTTTTCGTTCTTTTCAATCGACACCGTACCGACCAGCACGGGCTGGCCCTTGGCGTGGCACTCCTTGACCTGCCGGATCACCGCGCGGTACTTGGCCGCCTCGGTCTTGTAGACGACGTCCGGATCGTCCTTGCGCGCCAGCGGGCGATTGGTCGGGATTTCGATGATGTCGAGGTTGTAGATCGTGCCGAATTCTTCTTCCTCGGTCAGCGCCGTACCGGTCATACCGGAGAGCTTGCGGTACAGGCGGAAGTAATTCTGAAAGGTAATGGTGGCAAGCGTCTTGCTCTCGCGGGCGACGGTAACGTGCTCCTTCGCCTCGATCGCCTGGTGCAGTCCCTCGCTGTAACGGCGGCCGAACATCAGTCGGCCGGTGAACTCGTCGACGATGACGACCTCGCCGTCCTTGAGGACGTAGTCGATGTCGCGCTTCATGACGCCGTGTGCCTTGATCGCCTGATTGATGTGGTGGGCAATGGTGGAATTTTCGGGGTCGGAGAGGTTTTCCAGATCGAAGAATTCCTCCGCTTTCTTCACGCCGCGGGCGGTCAGCGTCGCCGTGCGCGCCTTTTCATCCACGATATAATCGGCCTGCTCGTTGACGTCCTCTTCCGCCTTTTCATCCGTCTCTGCGATGACCTTCTTGCGGAAGCGTGAAACCAGAGCCTCTGCGCGGGAGTACAGCTCGGTGGACTTCTCGCCCATGCCGGAGATGATCAGCGGCGTGCGCGCTTCATCAATGAGGATGGAGTCCACCTCGTCCACGATGACGAAGACGTGCCCGCGCTGTACCAGCTCGCTGGCGAAGATCGCCATGTTGTCCCGCAGATAGTCAAAGCCCATCTCGTTATTCGTGCCGTAGGTGATGTCCGCGGCGTAGGCGGCGCGGCGCTCCTCGCTGCTCAGGTCGTGGATGATCAGACCGACGCTCAGCCCCAGGAAACGGTGGATCTTGCCCATCCACTCGCTGTCGCGCTTGGCAAGGTAGTCGTTGACCGTTACGATATGAACGCCCTCGCCGGTGAGGGCGTTGAGGTAGGCGGGCAGCGTGGCGACCAGCGTTTTGCCTTCGCCGGTCTTCATCTCGGCGATGCGCCCCTGGTGGAGCACGACGCCGCCGATGAGCTGCACGCGGTAGGGATAAAGCCCGATCACGCGGCGCGCGGCCTCCCGCACGGTGGCAAACGCTTCCGGCAGAATATCGTCGAGCGTCTCGCCGTCGGCCAGGCGCTGCTTAAACTCCGGTGTCTTGGCCTGCAGCTGCGCGTCGCTCATGGCGGCGTACGCGTCGGCGAGCGCCTCGACCTTATCGACAATGGGGTAAATACTCTTGAGCTCGCGCTCGCTGTACGTACCGAACACTTTAGTGAAAAGACCCATGGTGTATAACTTCCTTTCCGGATGGTGCATAAAATAAGACTTATATAGTATAACACGCAAGAGCACAATATGCAAATGCATTTCTTCTATCAGAGGTGTTAAATTTCCGTTTCCTGCCGGGACAATGCATAAATACACTTGACAAAAAAGGAAAATGCGTGTATTTATTTAGAGGGAAAGATCAAAACAGGCAAGAATTGGAAAATGAACCAAGCGCGATTTTTTAGAATACTAAATGAAAAGTGAGGAAGTAAACATGGGAAAGCTCGATAACAAGGTTGCCATTATCACCGGTTCTACCTCCGGCATGGGCCGCGACACGGCGTATCTGTTTGCCAAGGAGGGCGCAAAGGTCGTCGTGACCGGGCGCAACGAGGCGCGCGCGAAGGAAGTTGTGGACAAGATCAAGGCAGATGGCGGCGAGGCCATCTATGTGATCGCGGATGCGGCGGACAAGAATTTTGCGCAGACCGTCTATGACGCCACGATGGAGGCCTACGGTACGGTGGACGTGCTGATGAACAATGCGGGTATGCTGTCTCTGGCGCAGTTTGCCACGATTACCGCTGAGGAGTTCATGGAGGACATCAACATCAACGTTACCAGTGCGCTGATGCTCAGCCAAAAGGTTGCCCCCGTGATGAAGGCGAAAGGCGACGGCCATATCATCAACATCGCGTCCATCGTTGGTTGGGCGGCGCACTGGGGCTTCGTCGCTTACGTAACCAGCAAGCACGCGATGGTCGGCCTGACCAAGGCGATGGCAAACGAGCTTGCCCCCGATATCCACGTCAACGGCATCTGCCCGGGCGCGATCCGTACCGCCATGCTCGCCTCCGTCGGCGGCGAGGACGTGTTCCAGCCGATGGTGGACCGGACCTGCCTGCACCGCATTGGCGAGGGCAGCGAGATCGCAAAGACGGCGCTGTTTTTGGCGACCTCCGATTCCTCCTTTATCGACGGCCAGCTGCTCCACGTGGACGGCGGCGTGGATGTGTGATTTTTACAAAACCGAACAGAAACAGCACGGGCAAAACGCCCGTGCTGTTTTTCTTGCACATCGTATCCATCTCTGCTATACTAAAAACACAGATGAAGACAATAAAAAGTGCACGACTTTTTTGCGGCAAGGGAGGACGACAATGAAACTCTACTTTTACGGTGCGGACCGTGCAGTAACCGGCTCGTGCCACTGCGTTGAAATCAACGGGAAACGGATCCTTGTGGACTGCGGCTTGCAGCAGGGGCAGGACGAGCTGGACAATACCGTTTTGCCGTTTGCACCGGGACAGATCGACTACGTGCTCATTACGCACGCGCACATTGACCATACAGGCCGCGTGCCGCTGCTGATCAAGCAGGGCTTTTGCGGCCAGATTCTCACCACCCGCCTGACGGCAAAGCTGATGGAGATCATGCTGCTCGACTCCGCGCATATCCAGGAGAGCGATGCGGAATATATGAACCGCAAGGGCGAGCGCGCCGGACGCGAGCCGGTGGAGCCGCTGTATACCATCGTCGACGCGCAGAACGTTTCCAAGTACGTCAGGACCTGCGAGTACGAGCAGACCGTGCCGCTGTGCGAGGGGGTGGAGGTTACCTTCACCGATGCGGGGCATTTGCTTGGCTCGGCCAGCATCACGATGAAGCTGTGTGAGGACGGCGTGGAGAAGACCGTCGTTTTCTCCGGCGACATCGGCAACGTCAACCAGCCGATCATCCGCGATCCCCAACTGCTGCACGCGGCAGACTATGTGGTTACAGAGTCCACCTACGGCGACCGCAACCACGCCCCGGTATGGAGCTATACCGAGGAGCTGGCGGCGCTGATCGATGAAACGCTCAGCCGCGGCGGGAACGTGGTCATCCCCTCGTTTGCCGTGGGGCGCACGCAGGAGCTTTTATACTTCATCCGCGAGATCAAGGACCAGGGACTGGTCAAGTCCGTCAAGGACTTCCCGGTCTATATTGACTCGCCCCTTGCCAAGGCGGCGACGACGGTATTCTGCGGAGATTTGAACGGCTATCTGGACGAGGAGGCGCTGGAGCTGGTCAAGGACGGGACGAGTATGTTTTCCTTCCCGAACCTGCACCTGATTGAAACCACGGAGGAGTCCCGCCTGCTCAACGCCAACACGGACCCCAAGGTTATCATTTCCGCCTCCGGTATGTGTGATGCCGGGCGGATCCGCCACCATCTCAAGCACAACCTCTGGCGCAGCAACAGCGCGGTGGTATTCGTCGGCTTTCAGGCGCAGGGGACGTTGGGCCGCCGCCTGCTGGATGGGGAGAAGTCCGTGAAGATGTTCGGCGAGGAGATCGCGGTGCAGGCCAAGATCATCAACTATCCCGGCTTGTCCTCCCACGCCGACCACGACCATCTGGTGGAGTGGATCGAGGCCTTTGACCCCAAGCCGCAGCAGGTGTTCGTCGTCCACGGCGATGCCGAGGTGTCGCTTGCCTACGCGCAGGAACTGGTGGGGAAGGGCTTTGCGGCCACGGCTCCGCTCTATACGGCCTGCTACGATCTTGCCGGCAATATGCTGCTGGAGGCGGGCTATCAGCCGGAGCGCAAGCACACCGAGGCGCAGACGCGCGCCAACAGCCTGTACGGCAAGCTGCTGGCCGCGGGAGACGCACTGCTGGCGCTTATCCGCCGCAGCAAGGGAATGTCCAACAAGGACGTTGCCTCCTTTACCTCGCAGATCAACAATCTGATCGAAAAGTGGAGCAAGTAAACGGCTTATGGAAGATCTGTCGAAGAATCAGGTTCATATCGTACAGATCGAGGGCTATTCCGGCGAGGGCGCCGGGATAGCCCGGATCTATGGGCGGGTTGTGTTCGTGCAGGGGGCGCTGCGCGGCGAGGTGTGCCGCATCCGGATTCTCAAGGTGCGCAAAAGCGCGGCGTTTGCCCGGATCGAGCAGGTGATCGAGCCGTCGCCGGCGCGTATTGCGCCGGATTGCCCGCTTTTCCCGCGCTGCGGCGGCTGTACCTTCCGGCATATGGACTATGCCGAGGAGCTGTGGCTCAAGCGTCGGCGCGTGCAGGATGCACTCCTGCGCATCGGCGGCAGCGACGTAGAGGTGGAGGAGATCCTCGGCGCGCGGGACATCGCCCGCTATCGCAATAAAGCGCAGTACCCCGTCTCACCGCAGGGGGAGGTCGGCTTTTACCGTGCCCGCTCGCACGAGGTGATCGAGGCCGAACGATGCATGCTCGTGCGCGAGGAGGCGGACGCCGCTGCGGGCGCGCTGCGGGCGTGGATGCGGCGCTGCGCCGTGCCCGGCTACGACGAGAAGACAGGGCAGGGGCTGGTGCGCCATCTCTACGTGCGCACGAACACCGCGGGGGAGAGTCTCGTCTGCGTGTTGTGCAACGCCGAAAAGCTGCCGCACGAGCGGGAGCTGGTCGCCATGCTGCGCGCGGCGTGCCCACGCATGGCGGGCGTGGTGCTGGGCGTGAACCGGGCGCGCACGAACGTGATTCTGGGGGACGCCTACCGCACGCTCTGGGGCAGCGATCGGCTGGAGGATACGCTTTGCGGGCTTACCTTCCGTCTGTCCGTCCCCTCCTTTTACCAGGTCAATCACAGTCAATGCGAGGCGCTTTACGGCAAGGCCGTCGAATTTGCGGCGCTGAGCGGACGGGAGACCGTGCTGGACCTCTACTGCGGCGTGGGTACGATCACGCTGACGATGGCAGCGCACGCCCGGCGCGTGCTGGGCGCGGAGATCGTACCGGAGGCCATTGAAGACGCAAAGGAAAACGCAAGGCGCAACGGGGTGGAGAACGCGTCGTTTTTCTGTGGAGATGCCGGGGCGGTGGCGGCGAAGCTTGCCGCCGAGCAGCTGCGTCCGGACGTGGTAACGGTCGATCCGCCGCGCAAGGGGCTTTCGGAGGATGTGGTACGCACTGTCGCGCAAATGGCGCCGGCGCGCATCGTCTATATTTCCTGCGATCCGGCAACGCTCGCACGCGATGTCGCGCGCTTTGCACTCTTGGGCTACCATGCCGTGCGTGCCGCCGCCGTGGATATGTTCCCCCGCGCGGACCATGTGGAGACGGTCGTTCTGCTGTCAAAAAATGAGGTCGATAGCGAGAAAATGGCTTGAAATAAGGGCTTTTTCGGATTTTGACCGTCAGCGGGAGTGTGGATAAGTTTCCGCAGAGCGAGAGGGCAAAAATCGAAAAATCCGATACTGTAACTCTCGTTTCGCTATCAAAGGCAAAAATCGGAGATTGAGACTATCGGATTGTTGTCATTTGAGGATTTTTGAGAGGTTGAGACTCTTGTTCTGTTGTCAAATCGGACTGTAACTGTAGTTTCAATGTCCGGGAAAAGAAATAGAAAGATATAAATCGGGATTTGCGGAGGTAATATACTGATGGACAAGAAAGCATTAATGGAAAAACTTGCCGGGGAATCATACGAAAAAGGTGGTTTCAACGGTGCTTGGCTATACGCTGAAAAGGGCGAGATCGTGTCCAAGGGGTGCATGGGCTTCCGTGATTCCGACAACACGCTGCCGATCACGGAGAACACGATCTTTCAGTTGGCTTCGATCAGCAAGACCTTTACGGCAGCGGCGGTGATGCTGACGATCAGGAAAGGGCTTCTGTGCCTTGACGATGAGATCACAAAGTTCTTCCCGGAACTCACCGCGTATAAGGGCGTAACGGTTCGGCATCTTCTCAACCATACCAGCGGCGTTCCCGATTACTTTGACGACACCAACTGGTTCATAAAAATCCGGAAGGAAGAAAAACGGATCCCCGGCAATGACGAGATCCTGCGCTTCCTCTGTGAAACCAAAGCGAAGCCGTATTTTGCCCCGGGCGAGGGGCTTGAATACTCCAACACCGGTTACAACCTGCTGGCCCTGCTGGTGGAGCGGCTCTCCGGTGTCCCCTATGAAGAGTTCTTGCAAAAGAATATATTTGAACCAGCCCGTATGTCCTCCACCCGCTGCTGCCATATCCGCAGGGACGGCGTCCCTTTTGAGAATTATGCCCGGGCGTCGGTATATGAAAGCGGTCGGTATGTGGCCGACATGGACTCCGCCAAGGTCAGCGACGTGGCCGCCTTTGACGGCCTGAACGGCGACGATTATGTGTATACCAATATCTTCGACATGCTCCGCTGGGACAGAGCGCTGCGCGAAGGCAGTGTGCTTACCTCTGAGGAACAGCGGCTCATGTACACTCCCGGAAAACTAAACAACGGCGAGGACGCCGTTTACGATGAAGATGACGGGCTCGGCTACGGTTTCGGCTGGGGCGTCGGCCGCGACGAGGAGTTCGGGCTGATCGTCAGTCACAGCGGCGGCATGCCGGGTGTCATCACATGGTTTGAGCGCTTCATCGACGCGGACAGGGTGCTTGTCCTTCTCATAAACCGTGACCCCGAGGATTATAGAGCCCTTGCAGGCTTCTATAACGGAATGCAGAAGATCGCGAGAGACAAGCAAGCTGAGCCTGTTCAGACGATCGAGGAGATCGCCGTAAAAGACCCGGACAGGTCGAAGTGGGAAAGCTTCTGCGGAAAATATGAACATCCGGAAGACGAGGATTTCATCATTAACGAGGTCTTTATGAAGGACGGAGAGCTTTACGCCGACGCGGTCAGCGAGGAATACGGCGAGTTCACGTTCCGGCTCTATCCCATCGGTGAAAATGAGTTTGGCCGGAAGAGCGGTATGCTCAAACTGACATTCGGAGATGGGTTCGTTATGTACGACGATTATACTTGCAAAAAGCTGTAATCGGCAACTCGGCAAATTACTATTTGTGGAAGAACCAAGGCTCCCACACTGCCATCATCGACGGCGGGGAGTAAAATGAAGGAGATAAAGACTTATGAAAATTCTTGTGTTGAACGGCAGTCCCAGACCGAAC
>CAMZIO010000040.1 GCA_947307255.1 uncultured Clostridia bacterium
TCCTCAAAGGCGCGGGTCTGCCGGACATTCGCTTCCACGATCTGCGCCACACCTTCGCCACCCACGCCATGCGCAGCGGCGTGGACGCCAAGACGCTCTCCGGCATCCTGGGTCACACCAACGCCAGCTTCACGCTGGATACGTACACCCATGTCACCACGGACATGCAGAAGAACGCCTCGATCATTGTGGGAGATTTTATGGAAGAGCTAATGGGAGCCGTGCAATTATATGATCGCGAAGATTGACGCCGGATGGCGCTTTCAGTGCAAGGCGGAGGAAGGAGGCGGGCTTGCCGCCCGGCGACCGACGACAACGCAGCAATGGAAGTGCCAGACAAGTCAAGAACGTGAAAATATGGTTGTGCGGCTCCCAAGGGAAAGGAGCTGAAACCGTGGCAAGAAAGCGAAAGGCTGGAGAAGGAACACTCCGATTGAGAAAAGACGGGCGCTGGGAGGGCCGCATCGTCGTCGGCTATGACGAGAAGGGCGCGCCCATCATGAAAAGCGTCACCGCCGTGTCAAAGGCGGTCTGTCAGGAAAAGCTGGAAGAACTCAAAGTGAAGTGCGGTGTTGTCACCGGCAGAGCAAAGCCGGACATGCCCTTCGGCGAGTGGATCGACCTGTGGTACCAGACCTGGTCCAAGCCCGGCCTGCGGATCACGACACAGCAGTGCTACGAGGATCGGATCTACAATCACATCATTCCGCACATCGGAGAGATCCCACTCTGCAAGCTGACGCAGAGCGACCTCCAGCAGTTCTACGCGGAGCTGAAGCGGAACGGGCGGCGCATCCGCCGCGATCTCTACGGTCCCGGTCTGTCGGATCGGATGGTGCGCTCCTGTCATACCACCTGCCGGATCGCGCTGGAAAAAGCGAAGACCGAGGGGCTGATCCGCGTGAATCCCGCCATCGGCTGCAAGCTGCCGCCGAAGAAGGCTCGGGAGATGCAGGTGCTCTCCCACGAGGAAATGCAGCGGTTTCTGATCCAGGCGAAGGAGGACGGCTTCTACGAGATGATGCTCCTGGAGCTGGCGACCGGCATGCGGCGCGGTGAGATTTGCGCGCTGATGTGGGATGATCTGAATCTCCGCACCGGCGAGCTCCATATCCAACGGCAGGTCATCCACGTCGCGGGTGCGCTGCACGTGTCGGCGCCGAAGACGAAAAGCTCTGACCGAGTTGTGATTCTGCCTCCCGCGGTGCTGGCCGTGCTGCGGAAACTGAAGGAGCGGACGGACTCGCGGTGGATGTTTCCCTCGCCCGTAAAAGAAGACGCCCCGCTGGACCCGCAGAGCGTCTATCGAAAGATGAAAAAAGTATTGGCGCGGGCAAAGTGCAAGAATATCCGCTTTCACGACCTGCGCCACACCTTCGCCACCACCGCGCTGGAGCACGGCATGGACGTGAAAACGCTCTCTGCTATCATCGGCCACATCTCGTCGGCGACCACCATTGACATATACAGCCATATCACCGGCGCCATGCAGCAGCAGGCCGCGCAGAAGATCGAGCGCGGGATCGGCCACAGCGAGGCGTATGAGCCCCACGAGACGCTGGACGACCAACTTCCCCCCGAGGACGGAAAACCGCCCGTAAGCCCGCCGTTCGCCCCGTACAAGGGCAAGGTGCGCAAGCCCGGCACCGGCGGGATCTACCAGATCAACGACCACCTCTACGAGGGACGCTACACCCCCACCAACGCCCATGGCAAGCGTGAGGTGCACACGGTCTACGCCAAGACGAAAGAGGAGTGCGAAATTAAACTCGCCGAGATGATTGAGCGAGTGAAAGCGGAGATTGCAGAGGAAAAAGCGAAACGAAAAGAGGGCAACTCGTAAGAGCCGCCCTCAAGATTTGGTTTGCAGTAAACAAAGAAGTTGCTCGGCAGCTTTTACACTTATTCTTCAGGTGGCAAAACCTGAAAAACTATTGCAAATTGCTGGTCATAGCCACTATATCTATGCCACGTCTTATTTGATTTAATGGTGCAATAAATTGGACATCTCTCGCGAACCATATCTTCGGTTATTTCAATCTCCAACCGACTGCTATTTCCTAAATGTCTGCCACCTTCAACATGCCAGTCAAAAATATATTGATCAGGGTTAAATGAAGGGTCTAGAGTTAGCCAGGCTGAATACTTTTCGCCGAGATGGAATTGGTAAAGTTGATTTGTGCCAACTTTATTTATGGAAAGCACCTCGAAAGATACATCTTTATTTAGTGAAAATTCGTTTCCTAACGAATCGTTGAGTTTTATAGCATTAGGGGTGTTGAACACTTTCTCTTCTCCTTTGTTTTGGTAATATTGTTTTATACCATCAATAAAATCATTTGTATAACAAATACAACGTTCAGCATCTCTAATAGAAATTGGGTTGCTATGTGACAAACAATTTCTTATCGGAATCAATCGTTTTAAATAGGTTCTTGCTTCTGCGTTTCCATCGGGATATATCAAATCCAAGAATTCTTTAAAATAATTTTTATATAAATCATTTCGGCACAGTAGATATATTATTTCTTCGAGAAATAGAGTGTCAATTTTCTTGTGAAAACGTGTTGGATGTTCTCGCATCATTACAACAGTCTTATCGCGGATACTTTTTTTCACGACAGGAACATCTGGGGCTAATTCCATATCGAAATAATTGTCACCTAATTTTTGAGTAAGTTCACTATGAATAATAGTTCTTGCCCATTTCTCAAACGCTTCAATATTGATACGACATAATGAGCGCAAATTTTCTTCTGGTATTGAGTAAAACATAAAATTTCCTTTCGTCGAAAAAAATAAGCAAAAAAGGATAAAAAAGCCGCAAAATATCCCTACTTTGCGACTTTCGTGCGGACGAATCCGCAAATTTGGTCCGAGTGACTGGTTTCGAACCAGCGGCCTCGTGGTCCCAAACCACGCGCTCTACCATCTGAGCTACACCCGGATATTCGATTTTCTTATTCTGTCGTTGTGGTCAAAGATGTGGTCAAACGGCGATTTTCAGAGTTTTTGCGGAAGGAATAAAGAGCCAAAACCCTAGCGTTTTCAAGGCTTCCGGGGATTTCGAATTTCTCCGTCTTACCAGGGGTGTTACACGCTCCCAAACCACGCGCGCTACCAACTGCGCTACACCCGGATATGCCCGCGCATGGCGACGCGGAAACTGTATAAATCATTATATGGGATCTGTGCGCAACTTGCAAGCCTTTTCTTTGCGCAGAGGAAAAGCGCACGTTCAAGACGCCGCGGCGGACGAGGATGCACGCGAGCCGGAATCGCAGGACGAAAGCGGACGCGGCCTTCCTTGACAAGCATCGGTGGGTAGATTAAAATGGGCGACGAAAGATTGACGCGGCTTGCGCCGGGCGCTGTACAGGCGGGAAGAGCCTGCCGGGGAGGTATATATGGCATATCCGCGCATTTTGACGATTCAAGATATCTCCTGCGTGGGACAGTGCTCTCTGACCGTGGCACTGCCGATTCTCTCTGCCTGCGGGGCGGAGACGTGCGTTCTGCCCTCCGCCGTGCTGTCCACGCACACCGGCGGATTTCGGGGCTTCACCTTCCGCGACTTGACGGGCGATATTCCTGCGATCCGGGCGCATTGGGAAAAGGAGAGGATCACGTTTGACGCGATCTACACGGGCTATTTGGGCAGTACGCGGCAGATTGGCTATGTGGCGGATATTTTCGATACGATGCTGGCGGAAAACGGCCGTATTGCGGTCGACCCAGCTATGGCGGACAATGGAAGGCTGTACGTCGGCTTTGACGACGACTACGTTGCGGGGATGCGCACGCTGTGCGCGCGTGCGGACGTGATCCTGCCGAACCTTACGGAGGCCTGTCTGCTGACGGATACCCCGTACCGCGAGACTTATGACGAAGCCTTTGTGAGTGCGCTGCTGGAAAAGCTTGCCGCACAGGGGGCAGAGCGCGTGGCGCTCACCGGCGTGAGCTATACGCCCGACGAGACCGGCGTGGTGATCTGCGAGAAGGGAGCGACGCGATATTATCGGCATCGCCGCCTGCCCAGAATCTTTCACGGTACGGGTGATATTTATTCCTCTGCCTTTGTCGGGGCGTGGATGCGCGGCAACGATCTGTACGATGCGGCGCGTATTGCAGCGGATTACACGGCGGCGTGTATTGCGTGCACACAGGACGACGCCGCTCATTGGTACGGCGTGAAGTTTGAAACGGCACTGCCAAAGCTGATCCGCGCGCTGGGAGATTGAATGAAAAGCCCCGCACCGATGGGTGCGGGGCTTTTTGGGACAAAAACGGCGCTTATCGGCTGCTGCCGGCTTTCTTTTCCATGATGGCCGGGTCGACGCAGAAATAGGTGAACGTCCCCGTAGCCAGCAGACGCTCGTCCTCGCCGAGGATATCGACGTGGACCAGGCAGGTGCTTTTCCCGCGGTGAAGTACCCTTGCGTCGGCGCGGACGACGCCCTCGCTCTGATTGCGCAGGAAGTGCATGGAGCTGTCCTGCGTTACGTAGATACGCCCGTCGGTGTGCGCGGCGTAGCCGGTGGCATTGTCGGCCATGGTATAGATGGCGCCCCCGTGCACGATACCGTAGGGGTTTTTGCTCTCCGGCCGAATGTGCAGGCGGAAGACGGCGTGGTCCGGCTCGACGAACGCCAGCTCCAGATGATTGTATTGCGCAAAAGCGTTTTCCCGGTTGCGCTGCTGGGCCTGCTGTTGAATTCGTTCCTGATCCATGGGTATCTCCTCGTCAATGATTTGCAGTGATTATAACACGGTTTTCACGGGAATGCTACTTCCATTTTGCGTTTTGTTCTGCTAAAATGAAAAAAATGCTTTGCAGGAGTGTATGCGATGCAATCCTTACCAATCAGCCGGGAGCAATGGGAGCACGGGCCGAAGATCGCCGCCATCGGCGGAGGTACGGGGCTGTCTACAATGCTCAGGGGCTTGAAACGATATACCAAAAACCTAACCGCCATCGTTACCGTTGCGGATGACGGCGGCGGCTCCGGCGTGCTGCGCAGGGATATGGGGATCCTGCCGCCGGGCGACGTACGGCAGTGTATGCAGGCGCTTGCCAATACCGAGCCGATCATGGAGCGCCTGCTGGACTATCGCTTTTGCGAGGGACGGCTGAAGGGACAGAGCTTCGGCAATCTTCTGCTTGCCGCGCTCAACGGCGTAACGGGCTCGTTTGAGGAGGCAGTGGCGCAGATGGGGCAGGTGCTGGCAATCAGCGGGTGCGTGCTTCCGGTAACCGGGGCGAACGTGCAGCTCGAGGCAATCTTTGAAAACGGCGAGCGCGTGGTGGGTGAGTCGCGGATTTTCAGTGCGAAAAAGCAGCAGGACTGCCGGATCCATCACGTTGCGCTGCTCCCGCAGCGGCCGCAGCCGTTGCCCGCCACGCTTTCCGCCATTGCCGAGGCGGATCTGATCCTGCTCGGCCCGGGCAGCCTGTATACCAGCGTCATTCCCAACCTGCTGGTTGACGGCGTTGCCGACGCGATTGACCGTGCCCGTGCGCAGAAGTTTTATATCTGCAATATCATGACTCAGGACGGAGAGACGGAGGGCTATACCGTCGCCGACCATCTGGAGGCACTGCTGCGCCATGGGACGCCGCATATGATCGACCTGTGCCTTGTCAACAACGCGCCGCTGTCCGACGTGCTGCTGCGCCGCTATGAGCAGGAGGACGCCGAGCCGCTGGCGGTGGATCGCGCGCGGATTGAGGCGCTGGGCGTCGACGTGGCGGAGCGCGCGCTGCTCCTCCGGGATGCGGACTTTGCCCGACACGACCCGGAGCTGCTGGCCCAGGCGATTTTGGAGCTTTACCGCGAGCGCACGGTGCGGATCTATCACGGCACACAGCGCTACATTACGGAGGAGGCGTGAATTGGCGCCCTGCCCGGAATACAAAAATCCCCCGGCAAAGCCGGGGGATTTTTTGCGGCGTTTTACTTGTGCAGCAGGGGGGAGAGCGGCTTATAGATCAGGAAGCACAGCAGCACATCGACCATACCCTTGCAGAAGGTGAAGGGGACGTTAAAAATGGTCAGGCACTTGATCAGACTGTCCGCCGTGGGCAGAATCGCCTGATACATACCGATGATCGCGTCCATCGGCAGCTTGTAAAGCACGACGTAGGCGGGGTAAACGATGAAGTAGTTGATCGGCACGGAAACCAGCGCTATCAGCGCCGCGCCGGCGATTGCGCCCAGCAGCGCGGTGCGGCGGGTCTTATGCCGATGGTAGATCAGACCGGCGGTGAAGGAGAAAACGCTGCCGAGCAGGAAGTTGCACAGCTCGCCCACGTAAGCGGACGAGGTTCCGTGGAAGATGGAAAACAACACGTTCTTCAGCAACGTTACCACCACGCCCCAGATCGGGCCGAGTGCGAAGGCGGCCAGCAGCTCCGGCAGATCGGATACGTCCATCTTGATAAAGCTGGGGATCAGCGCGGGGATCGGGAACTCTACGTACATCAGCACGAAGGCGACGGCGGAGAGCATGGCGGCAACGGCAACGCGGTGCGTGCGCTGTGCCTGGCTGGCGAAGGATTCCTGGTTGGACATAAAAAAACACTCCTCTACGAAAAATACCCTGAAAGACGAGCCTTCCAAGGTGATTTTGCGCAAAAGAGCAGCAGAACGCGCATAATACATCTTCTCTCATCCGGACTATACCGTCGGTGCCGGAATTTCGCCGGCTCGTGCAGCTTTTCGCCGCTTGCGGACTGTAACCGCCGGTGGGGAGTTGCACCCCGCCTCGAAGACCAGTGATTCAGTTCTCTGCGCATTACCATACGCGCCGAAAGCGCGTTTGTCAAGAGAAAAATGCAGAAAAATCTATTTACAAACAGAAACGAATGTTCTATAATATATCTACCTGATGCGAACGGGGGAGGTGTGGCCATGCGCGGAAGACAATCTGCCTGCAGCTTTACGGGGCATCGGCCCGCCAAGCTGCCCTGGGGAAATGACGAACAGGATCCGCGCTGTCTGGCGCTCAAGCGCCGCATCCGCGACGCGGTGGAATCCGCGATCGCCGAGGGGATGGAGCACTTCATCTGCGGCATGGCGGACGGATGCGACCTCTATTTTGCAGAGATCGTCCTTGCCCTCAAGGAGCAGTATCCTCACATCACGCTGGAAGCTGCCATCCCCTGCCCGACGCAGGCGGATGCGTGGCCGGAGGCGCAGCGCATGCGATACCGGGCGCTGCTGGCGCGCTGCGACTATGAAACGCTCGTGCAGCAAAACTATACGCCGAATTGTATGCAGCGGCGGAACCGGTATATGGTGGACCACTCGTCCCTGCTTATCGCCGCGCACAGCGGGCTGCCGGGCGGGACGCGCTATACGATCGCCTATGCAATGCGCTCCGGGATCGGGATCGTGGATATTCCGATCGACGAATAAGCGCTGCGCCGGCAAAGAAGTCGACAGATAAAAAGCCCTGCAAGGCTGCCTTGCAGGGCTTTTGCCGTGAATGCGGAGCTTGCGCTCAGTGGGGCAAGCGCTCGTTGATCTCGTCGAGAAGATGGATCGTCTTGAAGGTCTTGTCGCAGCGGCGGCACTGCCAGTCGCACGAATCCTTTTTTGCCCTGCGGTGCAGCAGCTCCAGCGGGGCGCCGCAAAAGGGGCAGGGGGTCGGCTCCTCCCGCCACAGACGCTTGAGGAAACGTACCGCCTCGTCGCGGGAGGCAAAGCCCAACTCGCCCAGGCAGACGCGCTTCATCGCTTATTCGACCTCCAGCTCTTCCAGGCTGGAGCGCAGCGTCTGGAACGCCGCCGGAAGCTGCGAGACCATCGCGTCTGCCCGGCGCAGCTCGGTCGAGACGTTGCTGCAAGTGTCGCCCAGCGTCAAAAGCGCCTGCTCGCACTGCGTCTTGCACGCGCCGATCAGCGCGAAAAGACGCTTTCGCGTGGCAGCTTCCAGCGCGTCGGCGCGCTGCTGCGCCAAAAGTTCCACTCCGGCGATGCGATTTTTGACGGAGCTGTATTCCTCCGCCTGGGGCCGCAGGTGCGCAACCTGGGAGGAAAGCGTGCTCGTCTCCTCCTGCGCGGCGGCGAATTCCGCACGCAGCTGTTCCAACTCGGCCACCGCCTGCGTCAGCGCGGTTTCAGCGGCTTCGCGCCCGTCGCGCGCCTCCGCCAGCGCGGCGGAGAGACGCTCTGTTGTTTCGCTCTCCGTCTGGAGCGTCTGGCGCAGGCCGGTCAGCTCCTGGTCCAGCGCATCACGCTCTTTTTCCAGCGCAGCGATCCGCTCGTTCGCCTCTGCTGCGGTTTTCTCGATATAACGAATGACGTCCTCGCGGTTAAACCCGCCGAAAAGGGAGCTCTTAAACGAATTGCCTTCCATCGTAATCCCACCTATCTCTGTCAGTATTTCCTATGTTATCACAGATCTGCAGTGATGACAAGATAAAAGTGAGAAAAGTGCGCGGCGGGACGCCGGACAGAAAAACCGCCCGGAGGCTCCGGGCGGTTATCGGGGAAAAGCGATTACGCGCGGGGCAGTTTGACGGTGATCGTGCTGCCCGCATCGGTGATATGGATGGTGCGCTCGTCCTCATCGGTGATGCCGGGATCGGGCGCCGCGGTGGCAAGATTGACGCGGCGACGCTGTTCCCGCAGGGAGAAGGCCGTTACTGCGCCGCCGGTGAGCAGGAGGCTGCCGACGGCCTGGACGACCCGCGCGATCCGATCGTACCCGTCCCAGACCAGCGGCAGCGCGGCGTCGGCAATGCCCAGCGTCAGCGCGCCGAGGAGCAGGGTCAGGATACTGCGCCGATTTACGATCTTTTTCAGCGGCAGATCCGGGAAGACCGCCTTGGCGGACAGACAAAACACGCAAAAAAGAGCGGCAAAGAGGAGCAGCGCGCCCACCACGTGCCCCAGGATCGGGGAAAGCACCGCCGCCCAGAGCGTGCCGGCGAGCGCGCAAAGCGTCCAGCCGATCAGCCACAGGGGGAGAACCACCAGCAACCGCACGAAAAGCGGCAGCTGCAGGATGCGCTCGCGCATCGCCGCGCGCAGGCCGACCCTGCGCCGGGACTTTTCGGTGTCGTCCTCCTCCTGACCGGCGTCCTCATCGGCGCCGTCGTCCAGCCCGTCGCCGTCTAAGCAGACCACCTTGGGGCTGGGGTCCTGCTGGGCGAGCAGGGGATCCGGCGCGTCGAACAGTGCGCCGACCATCACGCTCGTCGCCGTCAACAGGGCGACGGTGGAGGAGATAAGAACCTTCTTTTCTTTTTTTGTGAGGAGCTTTTCCTCGTTACGTTCCTGCTTCATATGCAATCCCTCCGCAATGGGCGAAAAGTCAGTGCAGATACTCTGTTATTGCAATATTATATCAGATTGGGACGCAATTTGCAAGCGCTGTACGCAGAGAAAGCAAAACGGAAACGAGCAGGGATGGCGGCGCATCGCCGGCTTCAGATTTCCTGCCGGATGCTTTGGATTGCGTTTTTTTCCAGCCGCGACACCTGCGCCTGGGAGATGCCGATTTCAGCGGATACCTCCATCTGGGTTTTTCCCTCGCAAAAGCGCAGGGCAAGAATGTGCTGTGCCCGTGCACTCAGATGCGACATGGCCTGCTTGAGCGCAATATGCTCCAGCCAGTCCTCGTCGGTGTTTTTGCTGTCGCAAACCTGGTCCATGACGCAAACCGCGTCGCCGCCGTCGGAATAGATCGGCTCGAACAGCGAGACGGGATCGACCACCGCATCCATGGCAAAAACCACGTCCTCGCGCGGGATGTCCAGCTCCTGCGCGATCTGGTCGACCGTCGGCTCACGCTGGGACTGGCGCTGCAGCTTTTCCTTTGCCTGCAGCACCCGGTAGGCCGTGTCCCGCATACTGCGGCTGACGCGAATGGCGCTGTTGTCGCGCAGATACCGGCGGATCTCACCGACGATCATCGGCACGCCGTAGGTGCTGAATTTCACGTTTTGCGAAATATCAAAATGGTCCACCGCTTTGATCAGCCCCACGCAGCCGACCTGAAAGAGGTCGTCTGCGTTTTCGCCGCGGTTGGCAAACCGCTGGATGACCGATAAGACGAGGCGCAGGTTGCCCTCCACCAGTTTTTCCCGCGCGGTCGTATCGCCCGCTTTCCAGCGGCAAAAAAGGCGGTCCATCTCATCGCTGCTCAGTGTCGGCAGCTGCGCCGTATTGACGCCGCAGATCTCAACCTTGCCCAACATACGCTGCACCTCCCGATCCAGAAGATGCTTTCATTATTTCCGCGCCGCTTGGAATCATACGGCTGACGCAGCCGATATATTTTTTATTTTTCGTTCCGTTTCGATGGACTTTTTGCCCCTGCCGGGGTTATGGGACGGCCTGAAGCGCGCATAGATTGCTATGACTGGGAGGGAATTGCTATGAATTGCCGCTTTACGGATCTTCGCTGCAAGGAGGTCATCAACATCTGCGACGGCTGCCGTCTGGGTTACGTCGGTGATGCGGAGCTGAAGCTGCCGGAGGGCGAGATCGTTGCCATCATCGTGCCGGGACCGTGCCGGTTTTTTGGATTGTTCGGCAGGGGAGAGGAGTACTATATCCCCTGGGGCTGCATCAAAAAGATCGGAGACGATATTATCCTGATCGACAAGCCCTTTTCCCGGCGCGAGCCGCCGGGGCGCGAAAGGCAGCGAAGAAAGAAACGATTCTGAGAAAAGAGCGAAAAGAATCTGAAATTTATAGAAAAAGATGTTGCAATCAAAAAAATAATGTGGTAAACTATCCGGGTATTCCGCACGGAGACGGACTTTCTGTCTGTGCCGCATCGGTTGGCAGAGGGAATGAAGTCTTCGGAGGTAAAAACTAAATTTGAAGGAGAACAACAAACAAATGGCAAACGTCGTATCCATGAAAGCCCTGCTCGAAGCAGGCGTGCACTTCGGTCATCAGACCCGCCGCTGGAACCCCAAGATGGCGCCCTACATCTACACCGAGCGCAACGGCATCTACATCATCGACCTGCAGAAGACCGTCAAGAAGCTGGAAGAGGCGTATAACTTCGTCCGCAGCATTTCTGAAAACGGCCAGAGCCTCCTGTTCGTCGGCACCAAGAAGCAGGCGCAGGAAGCGATCAAGGACGAGGCGATGCGCTGCAATATGTACTACGTCAACGCGCGCTGGCTCGGCGGCATGATGACCAACTTCAAGACCATGCGCACCCGTATCGACCGTCTCAACCAGCTTAAGGCGATGCAGACCGACGGCACCTTCGATATGCTGCCGAAGAAGGAAGTTATGAAGCATCTCGGCGAGATCGAGAAGCTCGAGAAGTATCTCGGCGGCGTGAAGGACATGAACAAGCTGCCCGGCGCGCTGTTCATCGTCGATACCCGCAAGGAGCGCAACGCCATCGCTGAGGCGCACAAGCTCGGCATCCCTGTCGTCGCCATCGCGGATACCAACTGCGATCCCGACGAGATCGACTATCCCATCCCCGGCAACGACGACGCGATCCGCGCGATCAAGCTCATCTCCTCCATCATGGCCAACGCCATGATCGAAGGCAAGCAGGGCGAGGTCATGGAAGACGCCGTGGCGGAGAAGGCTGAGGGCGAGGCCGCGGCGGAAGCTTGATCCCTGCGATCACCGAAGAACACCTTACGGGGCGAGGCAAAGCCTCGCCCCGCTTTACATGAATAATGGGAGGATATAAAAAATGGCTTTTACTGCAAATGACGTGAAGACCCTGCGCGAAATGACCGGCGTGGGCATGATGGACTGCAAGAAGGCGCTCGCCGCGTCTGACGGCGATATGGACAAGGCGGTCGAGTGGCTGCGCGAGAAGGGCATGGCCGCCTCCGCCAAGAAGGCCGGCCGCATTGCTGCCGAGGGTATGGCTTATGCCGGCGTGATCGACGGCGTGGGCGTCGTGGTTGAGGTCAATGCCGAGACGGACTTCGTCGGCAAGAACGAGAAGTTCCAGGACTTTGTCAAGGGCGTTGCCGCCACCGTCGCCAAGTGCGACCCCGCCGATCTGGATGCGCTGTTTGCCTGCCAGTACAACGGCACGGACCGCACCGTGCTTGAGCAGCAGCAGGAGATGGTCCTGGTCATCGGCGAGAATATCAAGGTTCGCCGTTTTGCCCGCTTTGCGGACGGCTTCTCCGTTCCGTATATTCATGCCGGCGGCAAGATCGGCGTCATCGTTAACCTGGGCGTCGAGGGCGGCATTGACGCCACCGCGATCGGCAAGGATCTGGCGATGCAGATTGCCGCGCTCAATCCCCGCTTCCTGGACAAGTCCGAGGTTACCGAGGACGTGCTGGCGGAGGAGAAGAAGGTTCTGCTCGCGCAGATGGACAACGATCCCAAGATGGCGTCCAAGCCCCAGCCCGTCAAGGAAAAGATCGTCATGGGCAAGCTCAACAAGTTCTATTCCGAGAACTGCCTGCTTCAGCAGGCGTTCGTCAAGGATGGCGATATGACCGTCGAGCAGTATATGCAGAATGCGGCCAAGGCTCTGGGCGGCAAGGTTACGCTCAACAGCGCCGTGCGCTTTGAAAAGGGCGAGGGCATTGAGAAGAAGAAGGAAGACTTCGCGGCGGAGATCGCCTCTCTCGTCAAGTAAACGATCCATGATAGAAAAGGCTTGCAGCATATTGCTGCAAGCCTTTTTTTGCCGTTTTGCCGAGGCGCTTGCGTAAAAAAGTATACTTTTTTACGCAGAGGGGGTCGGTTTGGAAAACGCGCGA
>CAMZIO010000041.1 GCA_947307255.1 uncultured Clostridia bacterium
GCCGCGCTGCTGGGCGTTTCTCCCCGGCGCGCGTACCGGCTGCTGTCGTCGCAGACCGCGGCGGGGACGCTGACGCGCGTGGGCGCGAAATACTATCCCGCCGGGCGCGTGGTGCCGCTGGCGGAGCAGGCGGCGGCGATCCGCGCGTATCTTGCGCGGTCCGGCCCGGCGTACTGCCAGGATCTTGCGCGGGTGCTGGGCCTGAGCGCGCGGGTAACGGCGCGCGTCCTGCGCGCGCTCGTCGCGCGCGGGGAGCTGACGCTTCTGCGCACGAAGCAGTACGCGCTGCCGGAAACTGGGGAAAGTACGGCGGCGAATTCTGGAAATGTTACAAAATAGTGAAAAATAGAGCGCACAAGCGGCGCTCTATTTTTCAGTTATGTTAAGAAGCGGCCCAAAGGCTTGCAAACGCGAAAGGATTCGTTTACAGTTACACTTGCAGAAGAAAGTGGGCATATGCGTTCCCGGTTTACTTAGTGGCGTCGGAACGGCTAGCCCCGTTAAGTAAGCTGAGAAATCAGGACGCTTGCTTCTCTTCTGACATTTTTGAAAGGAGAGTAACACACTATGAAAAAGTTACTCGCAATGGTTCTGGCTCTGGTCATGACTCTGTCCCTGGCCACCGTCGGCACCAACGCCTTTAAGGACGACGCTGCGATCAAGGCTGATTACAATGAAGCCGTGCAGGTCCTTAACGGCATGAGCGTGTTCAAGGGCTATCCCGATGGCGAATTCAAGCCCCTGAACGACATCACCCGCGCTGAGGTAGCTGCGATCGTCTATCGCATCTACACCCAGGACGTCAATGACAAGCAGGCTGGCGTTTATGCCGGCTACGGCAACTTCAGCGACGTCAGCAATTCCGCCTGGTACGCCGGCTATGTCGGCTACTGCACCAACGCCGGCTTCATCAAGGGCTACGGCGATGGTAAGTTCGGCCCCAACGACAAGGTTACCGGTTATCAGGCCCTCGCCATGATCCTCCGCGCTGTCGGCTACGGCAAGAACGCTGAGTTCGAGGGTAAGGATTGGGAGCTTCACGTTGCGCAGGTCGCGCAGCAGGTTGGCGCTCTGAAGAACGTCACCGGCGAGTCCCTCAAGACCGCTGCCTCCCGTCAGCTCGTTGCTGAGCTGCTGTTCCAGTGCCTGCAGGTCCCGCAGGTTACCTACACCGCTGCTTTCGGTTATGCTCCCATTACCCTGATTGCTGATAAGGGCACTCTGGGCGACAAGTTCAAGCTGAAGGCCAACGATGACGAGGACGCCTTTGGCCGTCCCTCCAAGACCTGGACCTACAACACCGGCGACGAAGAGACCTCCTTCCCCAAGAAGGCTCTCGCCACCTACACCGTCATGGTTGACGAGTGCGACATCGCCAAGGATCTGGGCATCTCCGCTGCCAAGAACATCGAGAAGGCCTACATCGACGGCGAAGTCATCGCCAACACCAGCGCTCTCGTTACCTCCAACGGCGTTGGCACCATCAACCCGATGGCCACCAGATCTTACGTCGGCGCTCAGGGCCGTCTGACCGAGGTCTACAAGATGGGCACCGCCTATCGCATCGTTGAGATCAACACCTATCTGGCTCAGGTGACCAAGGTTACCGCTGAGACCACCGATAAGAACGGCCACAAGACCAATGCGACCGTCGACCTGGTGGCCTACATGGGCCTCAACCGCGATCTGGTTACCGCGACCTTCAAGGGCTACAAGGCCACCGGCTACAAGGTTGGCGATTACGTCCTCGTGACCATTGCCAACCCCAACGGCGCCAAGGCTGCTGTTAAGAGCATCGAGGCCGCTCCTGTCGTCGCTGGCGGCGAGCTGACCGGTTACACCCTGGCTGCCGGCCTCAAGCCCGCGGCTCACGTCTTCGGCAAGACCTCCTTCAATGATGCTGACAAGTTCTTCCTGAACCTTCGCGTCGGCACCGGTGCATGGAGCGTTCTGACCGACAAGTATGGCAACGCCATCGGCCTGGTCAAGGATGCCACCAACTACCTCGTGATCGAGAGAATCGAGTGGAAGCAGAACACCAGCGCCATCGGCGGCTATGCCCTGGCTAACCTCGTCCTCGCGGACGGCACCAAGGTTGCCGGCGCTACCGTTTCCACCATCGGCAAGAGAGCTGCCAGCAACACTGGCGATACCAACGGCGATGTTGACCGCAGCACCGTTTCCGACTACTTCAAGAACAATACTGAGTATTACGGCCACATCTTCACCTACTCCGTGAACGAGAACGGCACCTATAACGTTACTCCGCACGGCCAGGAGATCATCGACATGGAGGAAGCGACCATCGTTAAGGGCAAGGCGACCATCGCCAACGCCGTTAACAGTGTCGTCGCCACCGACAAGACCGTCTTCCTGCTGGCTGACAGCACCGCTATTGGCACCACCTACACCGCTTACGTTGGCAAGAACAACGTTCCCAGTGTTAAGGAAGCTACCCTCTGCGTCCTGACCGATACCAAGGGCTATGCCACGCTGGTCGTCGTCAGCGATTACGAGGATGCCAGCAACAAGTTCATCGCCTACGTAACCGACGGCAGACCTGAGCAGATCATTGCCAAGGAAGGCCCCGCCTACGACGTCTATAAGCTCGGCACCACCGAGGCTACCCGCGTCATTGACGATGACGGTTACTTCTATGATACCTATGAGGGCACCGGCCTGTACGGCTTCGAGGTTGACTCTGACGGCTACATCCTCGACATGCGTTACATGCTGCCCGACCTGCAGGCTTCCAGCAGCGGCAACATCCAGCTCTACGGCAAGTGGGATGCGGATGTCAACCGTATGGCGGTCAAGGCTGCTGAGCTCGGCTCTTCCTTCCAGGCTTACAGCTACAGCTCCCTGCAGGAAGCTCCTGCGATGGAACTCGGCTATACCTTCCACACCAGCACTTGGGCTGCCAAGGACTTCAGCACCACTGCTGACACCAAGGTGATCTTCGTTACCAAGACTGCGCTCGACGGTACGGCTTCCCTCTCCGAGGGCACCCTGGCTGACGTTGATGACGACTCCGTCGTCTTCGTGTCCTACACCAAGAAGGGCACCAACAACTACGTCGCCGACGTCATCTACGTGTTCGAGAACACCGGCTTCACCCCGGTCGTCGTGAACAAGTATGCGGCTGTCGTTGAGAGCTACACCGCTGACACCGAGACTGGCTGCGAGATCGTCCTTGGCGTTACCAAGAACGGCCGTGCCTTCACCGACTTCGATCTGGACGATGTTACGCTCGACATTGACGTCATCAACCAGAACACCGGCCACGGTCTGTACAGCACCAACCTGGCTATGACCATGAACGAGGACGGCGAGATCGTGATCAACGTCAACGCTCTGCCCATCGCTGGTGATTACTACTATGCCACCGGTACGCTGAAGATCGACGGCATCAGCACCACCATGACCTTCAAGACCCCCGTCAAGCAGGCCACCACGACCGCTCCTATGCCCTGATTCACCTCAAGTGAATTGGATTGCTTGATGCAAGTCTGAAAAAAGTTCCCCCAAGGCGAAAGCCTTGGGGGACTTTTTTGCGCGCGGCGCGCCGCCGTCTGCCGGCGAAGGCCGCGCCGTCTGCGCGCTCGGGCGGCGTCAGTAGCCCAGCGCGAGGTAGTAATAGGTCGCGCCCTGCCGGTTGAGCTGACGGTCGGCGTCGCCGCCGCTGCGCGGGCAGGACCAGGCGACGCCGTGCGCCGACCATTCCAGGTCGATCGTGCCGTTGTAGCCCCACGCCTTTGCCGCGCCGCGCAGCATATGGCTGTTCGTGTTGGGGGCCGCGCCGTCGAGCACCAGCACCAGCGCGGGCGTGAAGTCGAACTGCAGCGAATTGCGGTTGCTGGGGCCGTAGGTCCCCGTACCCACGTAACTGCCGGTCGCAATACGGCAGTTGTTGCCGCCGCTGCCCAGCGCCGTTTCCAGCGCGGTGCGGGCGTTGGCCTCGGCCTGGAGCGCCGCGTCGAGCTTGGCGTTGTCCGCGTTGAAATCGTCCATGAGGATCTGGTCGTTTCGCGCCCACTGGTTGAGGGCATAGTGCTGCGTATGGTTGCTTGCCATCGTGATTCCTCCTTTCCTTTGGGTTACAACCCCCGCGCCCGCGCGGGAATCGTTGCACGTTTTCGTGCAACGAAAATAAAAAAATCCCCCCGGAAGGGGGATTTTTTTGCCTCTTGCACGTCAGTCCTCGCGCACGGCAAGCACGCGGTAATCCTGCGCCTCGACCGCGGCGCGCAGCGCCTCGGCGTCCGCGCTGCCGTCGGTTTCCGCCGTGGCAAGCCCCGCTGCGTAATCCGCCGTGGCGGAGCGCACGCCGGGCACGCCCTCCAGCGCCGTTTTGACGCGCATCTCGCAGTGCGGGCACATCATGCCCTCCACGGTGAGCTTTACGCGCCGTGAAGCGGGGGCGGACGGCTCCGGCCGGGCGGCGCGGGCGCGCTTGCGGTCGCGCCGGTCGTCATGCATCCGCAGCAGGTTCAGCCGCAGTGCGTTGGACACCACGCAAAAGCTGGAGAGGCTCATCGCCGCCGCGCCGAACGTCGGGCTGAGCGTCAGCCCGAAACGGACGAGGGCGCCCGCCGCCAGCGGAATGCCGATGATGTTGTAGAGGAACGCCCAGAACAGATTTTCGTGGACGTTGCGCAGCGTCGCGCGCGACAGGCGTACCGCCGCCGCCACGTCGGTCAGCCGGCTGTGCATCAGCACCACGTCCGCCGCGTCGATCGCCACGTCCGTGCCCGCGCCGATGGCAATGCCGACGTCCGCGCGCTTGAGGGCGGGCGCGTCGTTGATGCCGTCGCCCACCATGGCGACGGTGCCCTGCTCGCGCAGGCGGCGGATGACCGCCTCCTTCCCGTCGGGCAGCACGCCGGAGATCACCTCGTCCACGCCGGCGAGCGCGCCGATGGCCCTGGCCGTGCGCTCGTTGTCGCCGGTGAGCATGACCACGCGGATGCCCATGTTCTGCAGCGCGCGGATCGCCTGGGGGCTGTCCTCCTTGATCACATCCGCCACGGCGATGATGCCCAGCAGCTTGTCGCCGTGCGCGAAAAGCAGCGGCGTGCTGCCCTGCGCCGCAAGCTCCGCGGCCTGCTGCTCCAGCGCGGCGGGCAGGGCGGCGTGCGCCTTGAGATAGGCCAGGCTGCCGCCGAGCAGCACTTCGCCGTCCAGCGTGGCGCGCAGGCCGTTGCCGGGCAGGGCGGTGAAGTCCGTTACCGCGCGCACGGGCAGCGCGCGGCGCTGCGCCTCGGCCAGCACGGCGCGGGCAAGCGGATGCTCGCTTTTTGCCTCCAGCGCGGCGGCGTGGGCGAGCAGCTCGTCCTCCGTAACGCCCGGCGCGCCGATGAGGCGCGTTACCGTCGGCTCGCCGCGTGTGATCGTGCCGGTCTTGTCAAGGGCCACGACGTCGACCTTGCCGGCCTGCTCCAGAGAAACGGCGGATTTGAACAGCACGCCGCCTTTCGCGCCGACGCCGCTGCCCACCATGATCGCCACCGGCGTCGCCAGACCCAGCGCGCAGGGGCAACTGATCACCAGCACGGAGATGCCGCGCGCAAGGGCGTAGCCCGCGCTCTGCCCCAGCGCCAGCCAGATCAGGAACGTGGCCGCGGCAATCGAAATGACCACCGGCACGAATACGCCGCTCACGCGGTCGGCCACCTTGGCGATCGGCGCCTTGGTCGCCGCGGCGTCGCTGACCATTTTGATGATCTGGGCGAGCGCCGTATCCTCGCCCACGCGGGCGGCCTCGCAGCGGAGATAGCCCGATTGGTTGATCGTCGCGGCGCTGACCGCGTCGCCCGCCGCCTTGTCCACGGGGATGCTCTCGCCGGTCAGCGAGGATTCGTCGACGGCGCTTTGCCCGTCGAGCACCACGCCGTCCACCGGGATGCGCTCGCCCGGCCGGACCGCGAAGACGTCGCCCTTTTTCACCTGCTCGACGGGCACCTCCGTCTCCTGCCCGCCGCGCAGCACCACGGCGGTTTTCGGCGTTAGGCGCATGAGGCTTTTGAGCGCGTCGGTCGTCTTGCCCTTGGCGCGCGCTTCGAGCAGCTTGCCCACCGTGATGAGCGTGAGGATCATCGCGGCGGACTCAAAATAGAATTGCATCATCAGCGATTCCACCGCGGCCGTGTCGCCGTCCGCCGCCGCGCGCGTCATGGCAAACAGGACGCAGACGCTCCACGCGAACGAGGCGGAGGAGCCCAGCGCCACCAGCGTGTCCATGTTCGGCGCGCGGTGCGCCAGCGCGCGAAAGCCGCTGAGATAGAATTTTTGGTTGATGACCATGATCGCCGTGGCCAGCAGAAGCTGTACGAGGCCCACGGCAACGTGATTGCCGTCCAAAAAAGCCGGCAGCGGCCAGCGCCACATCATATGCCCCATGGACACGTACAGCAGCGGCGCAAGCAGGCAGAGTGAGGCGATCAGACGCCGCCGCAGCGCCGGGGTTTCGCGGTCAGCGAGTGCCTCCTCCTGCGCCGCGCCCTCCTGCGCCGCGCCTTTGACGCTTGCGCCGTAGCCCGCGTCCCGCACGGCGGCAATGATTGTCTGCGGCGCGGCGCTGCCCTCCACACGCATGGAGTTGGTCAGAAGGCTGACCGTGCAGTCCGTTACGCCCGGCAAGTGCGACACGGCCTTTTCCACGCGCGCGGCACAGGCCGCGCAGCTCATTCCCGTTACGTGATACTGTTCCATAGTTCCTCCCGCAGCGCCGACGTTATTTCATCAGCTTCTGCAAAACCTCCACCAGTTCGTCAATCGTTTCGTCCTTGCCCGCGCGGATGTCCCGCACCACGCAGCCCTTGATATGCGCGGAGAGCAGCTCGCGGGAAAAGGCGTTGAGCGCGGCGTTCGCCGCGGAGACCTGCATCAGAATATCCGTGCAGTAAGCGCCGCTTTCCAGCATCCCGCGGATGCCGCGGATCTGCCCCTCCACCCGGTTGAGCCGATGGATCAGCCGGGTGCGTGTCTCATCGGTGCGCGCGGTCGTGCGTCCCGGAATGCAATGTTCCATCAAAAAACCCCTCCATTCCTCTGCATCATATACCCCTGCGGGGTATTTGTCAAGCACCGACGGACGATCGCGCTGCGGCGGGCAGGACGCCGTATGACGCGCGGCGGCGCGATTTGCTTGTGCAGCGGTTTTTCAATTTGGCGGGAAAAAGGGTTGACAACACTGTAAAGCGGTGCTAAAATGCGTCTATATTCCATTCTGCTGCGTGCAGGGTACGGGGGAAAGGAGCGCACGGGACGATGAAAACCTTCCGGATGATGGCGATGCTGGAGATGTGCATGGGGATGTACCCCGTGGACGTCCGCTCCGCTATGCTCTCCGAGAGAGGTTGAACCCCTGTAACGCATCGGCGCTTACATCGTGATTGAACCGGGAGGCTTTCGGAGCCTCCCGGTTTTATTTTGGCAGAGAAGGAGCAGATTATGACAAACGATTTGAAACGGCTCGTCCGGGCCAACTTTCGCGGCGGGCGAATGTGCCGCCCGACAGAAGAAACGACGCTGCACCTTATGTACTATTTATAATATAGAAAGGAATACGATCATGAAAAAGATTATTTCTCATATTTTTGCCGCCGCGCTGGCGCTGAGCCTCGTGTTATCCCTGACCGCCTGCGGAGGAGGAAGCGGCGCTCCCGCCTCCGGCGTAACCATCGCCTTCCCCAACGACCCCACCAACGAGGCGCGTGCGCTGCTGCTGCTGGAACAGCTCGGCTATATCAAGCTCAAGGACGGCGCAGGCATCACCGCCACGATCCTGGACGTGGCGGAAAACCCCTACAATATCACCTTCAACGAGATCGAGGCGGCGCAGCTGCCCAACGTCCTCAAGGACGTGGACTTTGCCGTCATCAACTCCAACTACGCGCTCGACAGCGGACTGAACCCCACCAAGGACGCGCTGGGACTGGAGGGCTCCTCTTCCGCTTACAGCAATATCCTCGCGGTGCAGGAAGGCCGCGAGAACGATCCGATCATTCTTGCGCTGCTGGCGGCGCTGAAGAGCCGGCAGGTTGCGGACTTCATCGCACAAACGTATGACGGCGCGGTCGTCTCCGTGGTCGATGCGCCGACCGACGGCTATGACGCCTCCGTCGATTACGCCGCGCTCGCCGGCCGGACCGTCTCCGTCGCCGCTTCTCCGACGCCGCACGCACAGATCCTTGCCGTCGCCGCTGCGCTTCTGGCGGAGAAGGACATCACCCTCAAGATCGTGGAATTCACCGATTACGTCCAGCCGAACAACGTGGTGGACAGCGGAGAAATCGACGCCAACTATTTCCAGCACGTTCCCTATCTGGACGATTTCAACGCGCAGAACGGCACGCACGTCGTCTCCGTCGGCGCGATCCACGTCGAGCCGCTGGGTATTTACGGCGGCAGGCAAAGCTCGCTGGACGCCATCGGCTGACCCCGGCGAACAACAAGTTATTCGCCGTGATCAGCGCCGCGTCCCGCGGCCGGATTGAAAGAAGCCGGGAGGGGATACCAATCCCCTCCCAGACCCACCCCACGCATGTCGGGGATCGGGCGCGCCGATTGCGATCAGAAGCGACACTGGTCGGCCAGACCTTATCCCATAGCGCGAATCAACAATAACGATACGGCAGAGCTCCCTCTGCCGTATTGTGCTGGAGGATTGCCATGATAGAAATCAAAAACCTGTCTAAAACCTACCGCGCGGCGGACGGCGCCGTGGAGGCGCTGCGCGACGTATCGCTGACGATCCCGGATGGGGATATTTTCGGCATCATCGGCATGAGCGGCGCCGGAAAGAGCACCCTGGTGCGCTGCATCAATATGCTGGAGCGGCCGACCGGCGGCAGCGTCGTGATCGACGGGGTGGATATGGGCGGCCTGAGCGAGAAACAGCTGCGCCGCGCCCGCCGGGAGATCACGATGATTTTCCAGGGCTTCAACCTGCTCCTGCAGCGCACCTGCCTGGAAAACGTCTGCTTTCCGCTCAAGCTGTCGGGCCTTGCGGGGGAGAGAGCGTGGCGCGAGAAGCGCGCGCTGGAGCTGCTGGAGCTGGTGGGGCTTGCGGATAAGGCAAACGCCTATCCCGCGCAGCTCTCCGGCGGACAGCAGCAGCGCGTGGCCATCGCCCGCGCGCTGGCGACGAACCCGAAGGTCCTGCTGTGCGACGAGGCGACCTCCGCCCTCGACCCGACGACCACGGCGTCCATCCTGGAGCTGATCCGCAGCATCAACGAGCGCACCGGCATCACCGTCATCATCATCACGCACCAGATGAGCGTGGTGGAGAGCGTGTGCCGCCACGTGGCGATTCTGGACGGCGGCAGGGTGGCGGAGACGGGCGAGGTGGGCGAAGTCTTTGCCCGCCCGGTATCGGCCGCGGCGCGGCGGCTGGTGTTTCCGGAGGGAGACGCGGGCGCGCCGATTGCCGCCGAGGACGGCGAGCGGCTGATCCGCGTCGTATTCAACGGACTGAAGGCGACCGGCACGCCGCTGATCGCGCGCATGGCGGTGGAGAAGGGGATCGAAGCGAACATCTCCTACGCCTCCACCCGCAGCATAGACAACAAGACGTACGGCTCGATGCTGCTGGGCATCAGCGGCGGGGAAGCCGCCGTCCGCGAGGCGATCGAATATCTCACACAGTCCAAGGACGTGCTGGCACAGGAGGTGCAGATCCATGATTGATAAGCTCTTTTCTCCGGAAGTGCTGCAGGAGGCGGCGGAGGTTATCCGCACGCAGTTTCCGCTGGCCGTCTGGGAGACGGTCTACGTAACCGTTCTCGCCACCGTTTTTGCCATCGTCATCGGCCTGCCGCTGGGCGTCGTACTGGTGGCGGGCGAGAAAGACGGCGTCTGCCCGCTGCCCGCGTGGCTGATGCGCGCGCTCAACGGGCTGATCAACCTGCTGCGCTCGGTGCCGTTTCTGATTTTGATGGTGCTCGTCTTTCCGCTTACCCGGCTTCTGGTCGGCACCGTGGTGGGGACGGTCGCATCCATCGTGCCGCTGGTGATCGCGGCGTTTCCGTTCGTCGCGCGTCTGGCTGAGGGCAGCCTGCGCGAGGTCAACCCCAATACGATCGAAATGGCGCAGAGTCTCGGCGCTTCGCCGATGCAGATCATCACGCAGGTGATGATCCCGGAGAGCGTGCCCTCCCTGATCTCCAACGCAACGATCGCCGTTACCACGATCCTGGGGTACAGCGCGATGAGCGGCATCATCGGCGGCGGCGGGCTCGGCAAGATCGCTATGAATTACGGATACTACCGCTATAAATATCTGATTATGGTTGCGGCGGTCGTTTTGCTGATCGTGCTGGTGCAGTTGTTCCAGAGCGTCGGCACCCGTCTTGCGATCCGCGCGGACAAACGGCTGAAAAACCGCTGATTCGGCCCGTCGGGCGGCGCTGTGTGAGAAAGAAAAAGCATCTGTCGGGGGCGGAGCTTCGCAAGGAAGCTCCGCCCCTGCTGTATAAGCGGGGCAGCCGCAACGGTTGACTGTAAAGAACGGATGTGATACAATCTGCCCGCTGCCCGCCCGTATCGGATCGGGACGGACGACGAAAAGAGCGAGGAGAAAAGATGGAAAAAGTAAAATGGATTTTCGGAGCAGACGAAGCTTATCGCAACGATTTACAGTCCTATACGGTGCGGGACAGCTTCGTCGCAATCGGGTATTATCTGTTGATGATGGCCATGCTGTATGCGGCGGGCGTGATCTGCACGACTTTGAAGGTTTACCTCGGCATCCCCATGAGCGCCGTTATCGTTCTGATTCCCCTGCTGCTTTGCCGCCGTAAACCGGAAGCTATCGGCCTCAGCAGTCGGAATCTTGCGCCGTCCATTATCGTTTCCTGCATTTTCGGCGGCTTGATTTTAGTTCTGTATGCAATCGTCCCCGGCGTCCTTGCGCACAGGGAATTGTTGCCGCTGCAAAGCATCGCATATAACGTCTTTTACTTTTTCGTCGTGATTGGGTGGACCGAAGAGATTTCGTTTCGCGGCTTTATCCAACCGAGACTGATGCCGCTGTTCAAGCGGGAATGGCTGACCATGACCGTCATCGCCGTGCTTTTTACGCTGATGCACTATCCCTTTCAGATGGCGTACCGACATATGACCGTGGCGGAGTATTGGCCGCTGTTTGCGCAAGAGGCTCCGGAGCAGTTTTTGATGCATTATTGTTTTACCTGGTTTTACAGGCGATACGGCAATATTTTCGGCGGAACCGTGCTGCACGGGTTTATTGATTTGACCGTGGGAATATTTGCGGATTGAACGGGAGCGGTATACGCAGAGCCGTCATGGGACGGCGGCACGGCTTCGGCCTATCAAAAAGCGCGCCCGTTGTCCGCAGCGATTGTGGGCAGCGGAGGCTGTCCACCCAAAAGCAAAATCGCGGAACAAAACAGGCGCGGCCCTTCGGGCGCACTGTGTAAGGAAGCTGCTTTGGCAGTTGTATGTAACCATGTCCACCTCATCCGCCTCGCTGACGCTTGGCACCTTCCCCTCGAGGGGAAGGCTTGAGGAGCGCCCCGGCCAAGGGCTTCCCCTTGAGGGGAAGCTGTCAGCCGCAAGGCTGACTGATGAGGTGTCAAACACAATGCTGCGTTGTTGTACTTCGTGGAATGTATAAGGAACCACGCAAAAACGATGCTTTGAGCGGAATAATAACCATCTAAAAGGATAGGAAACAGGCGTGGCCGCAGCGGCCACGCCTGTTTGTTGCTCTGTTCCGGATTTTGTGGGGCAAAATCCGATGCTCGTTATGATTGTGGACAAGGGAGCTCTTATGCAAACCTAAAATCAGAAGCATCCCAACAAATCGGGATTTGAAATCTCAATATCCGAAAAAAGTCATTACCCATGCAATTAAAGCAAAGACTAAAGGATGAACGACAAGTGTTCCAAACCATTTTTTAATTACTGTTTTTGAGGGAATATATGGTTTCAAGTCCTCAGTTCTGGGGATATTCCATGCATTAGTTTTGCCAACCCAATACCAATCAATAAAAATACGGTCAAATATATTCGCAATCATCGCTATAATCACCATCTGAATTAGGCTTTGGCGAAATCCTGTAGTTCCATTAATTACATAGACCATGTATGGAATAAGAATTATCATTGGTAATGTAACCGCAATAGCAGCGATTATGTTTCTCTTTTTGATTTGTTCCTTTGTAGTTAGACATAATTCTACTACTCTGTCCTGAACAGCTTTCTCATAAAAGCACACCAGTCCAACTGGACCGTCCTTTGCGATGCCAATTACACAGACAAGCAGTAAAATAAAGCACATTGCCAAGCCTTCTATTACAAGTATCATCCGAGAATCTCTCCTTCATACAAACTCCGTTTGTCGATATGATTATACATCCATATACGGCATAGTCAATCACATCTAACTATGCAATAGCTTCTATTGTTAACTCCCAAAGAGCAGGAAGGAGACACTTCTTTACGAAG
>CAMZIO010000042.1 GCA_947307255.1 uncultured Clostridia bacterium
CGAAAGCGTGCTTTTGATTTTGGAGACGTCGCGCCGCGAAGCGCCGCTCCAATGGATTTCAAATGATCGGTAAAAGTGCTATAATGACTTCGACAAATCGATATCGAGGAGGAAATGCTTTTATATGGGAAGAATCGTTGCAATTGCGGGCGGAGAATTAGACACTACCCATAGCATTAATAAGTATATTGTTGAGTTGGCAGGAAAGGAAAATGCGCGTTTCGTTTTTATCGGGACTGCCAGCCATGATGCAGAGGGCTATGTGTCGGGAATTCAGAAGGAATTTGAAAGTCTTGGCTGTATTGTAAGCGCGCTTAGGCTTACAACTGAAACTCACACGGACGAAGAAATAAACAGCATTCTCAATCAAGCAGATATCATTTATGTCGGTGGAGGCGATACAGCGTTTATGATGGAAATCTGGAAGAAGCATGGGATTGATGACAAGCTGAAGCAGATATTCTACAAGAATCAGGCGGTATTATCGGGAATAAGCGCTGGTGCGATGTGTTGGTTTCGCTGCGGGCATAGTGACAGCGCTGCTGTTGGAGAAAGCGGTAATGTCGCATATGGTTGGTTAAAAGATCTACTCGCTCTTTATCCATATGCATTCTGTCCTCATTATAACGAGCGAAGTGAAATCGTTGATACAATGATCGGCGATGCTCGATTTCCGGTAATGGCGTTGGAAAACAATGCGGCCTTTGTTGATTGTGATGGTTGTATTGGTTTTATTGCATCTGACAGTCAAGCAAAAGCATATATAATTAACGAAACCAATGGTGTATTGGACAAGCAGGAACAAAAAGTAAACGTTTTATAAAACCGGATTTATCTTGCCGGTCAAAACATAAGGCGATCAAAAGTGGGTGGTACCTCCAAGTGTGACACGCACTTTTGATCTCCTCGGCGGAAACGCCGGGGAGATCAGCCTTTCCGGGCTTTTCTGCCCTCAAAAAGATTGCCGCGGAAGCCGGAAAACTTCCGAACGAAGAGCAGGCCGTTCAAAAAACTGAGATCTTGAAAAAAGCTCTTGACTCCGACGTTGCGTTATAGTTTATTCTGTGGTCACGCGAGAGGAGGAAACCGCTTATGAAGACAGTCCATGAAGTGAGCAAGCTGACAGGAGTGAGCATCCGCGCCCTGCAATACTACGACAAGATTGGCCTTCTGCAGCCGGCGAAATACACCGAATCGGGCTACCGGCTATATGACGATACGTGCCTGGAACGCTTGCAACAGATTCTGCTGTTTCGTGAGCTGGAATTTCCGCTCAGGGATGTCAAGGAAATCGTAAACAGCCCAAACTTCGACAGAAGCAAAGCGCTGGAACAGCAAATCGAGCTTCTGATGCTGAAGAAGGAGCATATTGAAAACCTGATCGACCTTGCTCGCGAAATACAAACGACAGGAGTGAGATCCATGAGTTTCGAAGCGTTCGACACAAAAAAGCTGGACGAGTACGCCGCACAGGCAAAAGCCAAATGGGGCGCTACGGCGGCGTACCGGGAGTATGAGAAACGGTCCGGGGGCAGAAGCGAAGAGGAAAACCGGCTGCTTGTCGGCCGGATGATGGACATTTTCGCCGAGTTCGGCAAAATTCGAACGAAATCCCCCGCCTCTGACGACGCGCAGGCGCTGGTGAAAAGATTGCGGGACTTCATCAGCGAACACTATTACACCTGCACGGATGACATCCTGCGCGGCCTCGGAGAGATGTATGCCGGCGGTGGGGACATGACCGCAAACATCGACCGTTCCGGCGGCGAGGGAACAGCAGCGTTCGCCGCCTCGGCGATCGAGGCGTATTGCAAAGGATAAGAAGGAAACGAGCGGAGGATAGGTTTGACCTGCCAGCCCTGACATCGGAACACGCAAAAACGGGCAGAAGCTCAAAACTGGGCGCCATCACCAAAATCAAAAGCACGCGAAAGCGTGCTTTTGATTTTGGAGACGTCGCGCCGCGAAGCGCCGCTCCGATGGATCAAAAAAACCGGGAGTGGATACCAATCCCCTCCCGGACCCACCCCACAAAAACATGCGGCGTATGCCGCATGTTTTTACATAATAATATATATTTCGGCGCAGTATGGACGAAACGAACGCAGAGGGGTATAATGGTTTCGATATATTGGGATTTGAGGAGGGGAATATGAGCTTTCTTGATACTTACTACAACAATTATGATGAAGAAGGGCGGCTTCTTTCCCGCCACGGGCAGGTGGAATATCTGACTACCATGAAATACATTCAAGAGAGTTTGACGGGGGTTTCCGACCCGACGATTCTTGAGGTAGGCGCCGGGACCGGACGATACAGCGTAACGCTGGCGAAGCAAGGCTATCGCGTAACTGCGGTGGAGTTGATTTCCCACAACCTTGAAGTGTTGAAATCAAAGCTTGACGGGTCAGAGTCCATTGCCGCCATGCAGGGGAATGCCCTGGATCTGTCAATGCTGCCGAACGCCTCGTTTTCTTTGACGATGCTGCTGGGACCGATGTATCACCTTTATACAAAAGAGGACAAGCTCCGGGCTCTTTCCGAGGCGGTTCGGGTTACAAAACCCGGCGGACGCATATTGGTCGCGTATTGCATGAACGAGCCGACCGTCGTACAGTATGTTTTCGGTATGAACAAACTGCATGAAGTGATGGAACTCAATATGCTTACGCCGGATTGGCACTGCATCAGCGAGCCGAAGGACCTGTTTGAATTGGTGCGTACAGAGGATATTGCTGCTTTGAATGCGGAATTTCCGGTCAAAAGGCTGAAACTGGTCGCTACGGACGGCGCGACCAATTACAAGCGGGAGTACGTCGACGCGATGGATGATGCGACCTTTGCCAAGTGGATGGACTTTCATTTTGCGACGTGTGAACGACAGGATTTAATTGGAGCGTCCCATCATACGTTGGATATTCTCCGGAGAATTTGAAAAAACTTTCGGCTTGCCGGGGCGACCTGCGGGATTTGGCTTGCCGCGCGGCAGAAGGGGGATCGGCAGTGGGCCAGGTATAGAAGAGAAAGGCGCCGAAGGCGCCTTTCTCTTTTCAAGGACTAACCCGGAACGGTATAGACGATAAGCAGGACGAAACCGTTCGGTGATTCCAACCGGGTTGCCCTAACCTGCAACAAAGACAATCCGACGGCGAGAAAGCTGTATGAGAGCCGGGGCTTTGCGGCAACGGGCGTCGAAGACGAAGACGAGATCGAGCTTGCGTTGTCGCTGGCGTAACCAACGCCGATTTGAAATTCCGGAAATCACAGGCGTTTACCTGCTATGACAGGGCTTTCCTGAAAGCCGCTGAAACGGTTGCAGAGATGCAGAGATACGGTATCAAGCTGAGCGTCAAATACTTTGCATAATGCAACCTGCGCTGCGACAAGGAGACGATCGTGAAGGAGAAAAAGAATTTCAAATGGAAAAAGCTGCGAAAAACCGTAATATCAAGGCAATTTGCTATGCGATAGCTGCGGCGGGCTTTTACGCGCTGAATGCGCCGTGTTCCAAGCTCCTCCTCAAATACGTAGCGCCTGCGTTTATGGCTGCGTTTCTGTACCTCGGCGCGGGCTTGGGCGTGGGGGGGTGTATCTGTTCCGCTTCAAAAAGAAGCGCCGACGGAGCGCCTTGCAAAAGCCGACGTTCCCCATACGGTCGGCATGGTGCTGCTTGATATTCTCGCTCCGATCCTGTTGATGATAGGATTAAGGCTCGGCACGTCGGCAAGCGCCGTACGGGAAAGAATCAAAAGCAGGCGTGAGTGCTTTGCTCACGCCTGCTTTCATGCTTTCGGGGGGCCGTTCTTATCCGCATTGATTTGCAGCGGGCTTTGCCGCGCCGGCGCTCAGAGAGGCTGCGGCTCCCATTCGTGCTCGATCAGCGCGCGCGTGGTTTCGGGCAAAACGTCAAACAGGCTGTGCTTGTTCACGCGCTCGGCAAAGGTGTGATACTCGCGCCCGATCGGGCCGTAGATGATCCCTGGGATGGCGATTTTCGCAAACGCCTCAAAATCCAGCCGGTACGCGTCGCCCCAGAGCGGGGCGTTGGCGGAAAAGCAGCCATAGTCGAAGCGCTCGGTTACGGCGCTGTAACTGAGGTCGGAGATGCCCATGAAATAGTTTTCCGCGGCAAGCCTTTGCCCGAAGCCGCGCGCGGACGCTTCGCGCAGGAAGCGGTAGGCCTGCGTGCCGCGTCCCTCCTTCCCGGGGACGCGATCCGCGTGGACCGGCGGGTAGTAGGGCGGGGCAAAGGCGATCACGACGACGGGGATGCGTAGGCGCGAATAGTCCAGCACGGCCTCGACGAGGTTGACCGTGGCGTCGGGAAAGCCGCACGCACCGCTGCCGACCTGCCGCTCCGCTTCCCGCAGGTGCGTGCGGAAAAACGCGTCGAACGCATCTGCCCCGCGCTCGCGCGCGAGCGCGCAAAGCTCGCAAAAGGTCAGCACGCGCGGCTCGTAGTCCACGCCTCCCACGGGCGGCGTGGCGCATAAGCGGGAAAAAGCGGCAAATTCACCGCGTAGCTTGTCGCGCTGACGGGTAAAGGACTCCGTGCAGATCGCCTTGAGCCGGTCGAGCGCCTGCTCCGGCGTGGTGCGGAGGGTAAGAAGCGTGAAATAGCCGGCCGCGCGGTCGGGAAGCGAGACGTCGTAACCGCTTTTGCGGTCGCGGAGATTTGCCCACGCGGGCGGAACGCTTGCCGCGCCGTCGCACACGTCGCACAGGTCCAGCGAGCCGTTGGTGTGCTGATAGACGTCCGTCAGGACGCTCAGCGCCGAAAAGCCCTCGTAGCAGCGCCCGACGTGGGCCTTCTTTCCCTGCACGTAAATCACGGGCATCAGCTTGCCCACCGAGCCGAGCGAGAGCACCTGCACGCCGTTCGGGTCGGGAGTCGGCTCCGGGTCGATGAGCAGGCGATAGTTCAAGTGATAGCGATCCTGCAGCGTGCGCAGGATATGCGCCGCTGCGCGCATCCCGGCCGAGTAGGATTCCTCGTCCGGCACGGGCAGGAACAGCAGGCTGCCGGGCAGCGTGCCCGCCTGCGCCTGTGCGGCGAAGCGCTCAAAAAGCGCCGCGTGGACGGCGAGACCGCCCTTCATATCCGCCGTACCGCGCCCCCAGAGCCATTCGCCGGAGGCGAGGTCTGCACGTTGGCACGGCGTGAGCGGCATCTCAGCGAGCAGCTTCTCCAGCGCCGGATCGCCCAGACGGTAGGCGTATTCCTCCGCCGCGCCGTACTCCTCGGAGGAGACGACGTCAAAGTGCCCGCTGAGCACCACGGTCTCCGTCTGCCGGCCCAGCAGCAGCGCGTAGGGGATGGCGCGGCCGCAGGGATCGTTCGGTATTTCATAAAGGCCCGTCAGCTCGCCGTGCGCGCGAAAGTACGGCATCGCGCGGAAAAACGATGCGAACCACTCCGCCGGTTCGCGTTCCGCCGCCGTACCGGTCAGACTTTTCATAGCGATCAGTTCGCTGAGTATCTCATAGATTCGCTCCCGCATGGGCGCCCTCCTCGTCATCGGTGAGCCGGCTGGCCTGCAGCGCCACCGTCTTGCGAAATTCCCCCGGCGTCATGCCGCGCCAGCGCATGAAATTCCGGTTGAAGGTCTTGACGTTGGTATAGCCGACCTCCAGCGAAATGTCGATCAGCGGCCAGTTGGTGGAAAGGATCAGACGGCTGGCCATATTTACCCGCACGAAGTTCAACAGCTCCGCGAAGTTCTTCTCCACCTGCGAGATAAGCAGGCGGTTGACCTCAGCCGGAGAAACGCCGAACTGCCGCGCAACGTCGCTGATGCTCAGCGGTTCACTGTATCGGCGGTAGACGTGCTGCGCGATGGAATAGGCCAGCTCCGCGTGCTCCATCCGGCACACGCTGTCCGCCGTGCGGTACGCCTTGCGGTAGTCGCTGATTCGCATTCCGGTCATCTCGGAAAAGATCCTCGACAGATGCGGCGCGTCGGTATAGCCCGTCAGGCAGGCGATCTCGTCCAGCGTCAGATCGGTGTAGAGCAAAAAGCCGCTGATCTTGCCGATGCGCATTTCATGCAGCAGCTCCTGAAAGCCGCGCCCGGTTACGGATTTGATATAGGCGCGAACGGCGGCCTGCGGCACGCGAAAGACCTCCGATAGCGCACCCGCGGTCAGCTTTTCGCCCGCGTGCAGATACAGATAGCGCAGCAGGCCCTGCAAGCTGTCCTCCTTCGCTTCGCCGCAGGAGAGCCCGCACGTATTTTCCACGTATATGCGCTCGGCAAGGATGACGAGCTCTACCGCGCGGTTGACAACCCACAGCGCGGCCATCGGACGCTGGGCAGGACGGGAGAGCGTGGATTCCAGCCCGATCTCTTCCCGCAGCGATTCGAAATAGGCGCGCACCGTCTCCGCCTGCGGCGCGGTGAGGTACAGGCCGGGCGTGCTTTCCATATGGGAAATGAAGCGCGCACAGTCGCCGTCAATATCGCGGAAGGACTGAATGAAGCGGTTGAGCAGTTCGATGTTGTAGACCAGCAAATAGTATTGCAGCGGCTCGTCCACCGCCGTTACCTCCGTGATCTGCCAGGGCAGGATGCTCAACAGCGTGTCGCGCGAGAGCGGGATGGAGCGGCCCTGTATCCGGATCGTTCCGCGGCCGCTGAGAACGTATAGAAACCGTGCCTCCTGATGGATCAGCGGAGACGTGGGAGAAGAGATCGTCTCGCGGTCAAGAGAAAGGACCCTTGCACAATCCGTCCGCGAGCAGATGTAGGACTGCATCTGGGCATAGCGGTCCGAATGCGGCATAGCAAAACCCCTTTGTCCAAAAAGTTACCTGCATTATACCATTCCTATATGTAGGATTGCAAGAACGGCGGCAGGGAAAAATAATAAAAATATACAAGAAAGTCTTGCGGATTTGTCCAGCGTAACGGAGAAAATGAGGGTACAATGAATTTGGGCAATATATACAAATTCGCGCAAAATGCATAAGCGGGATTGGCGACTTTGACGGCTTTTCCGCGAAACAGCGCCTTTTGTGCGGCTTGTATCCCCACCGCCCGACGTGGGCGGCGACCGTATCAACAGGAAAGGTATAAGGAGGAAAGGAACATGCGTAAAATTACAGCTATTCTCTTGGCAGTGCTGATGGTTCTCTCTCTTGCCGCCTGCGGCAGCAAGACCGAAAGCGGCGATTCGGACACGATCAAAATTGGTTGGGTCGGGTCTCTGACCGGCGAGCAGGCGGCGTTCGGCACCTGCGAGAGCCAGACGCTCAAGCTTCTGGTGAAGCAGCAGAATGAAGCCGGCGGCATCCTGGGCAAGCAGATCGAGGTTATCTGCTACGATACCAAGGGCGACGCACAGGAGGCGGTCAACGCCGCCAAGCGTCTGGTCGCGCAGGACAAGGTTTGCTCCATTATCGGCCCCAACGCTTCCGGCCAGGCGATCGCCATGCAGGCGGTTCTCAACGAGTATAAGGTGCCCGACATTGCAACGGTGGCGACCAATGAGAAGGTTACCGTGCAGGAGGGCGGCGTGCTCCAGCCCTATAACTTCCGCATCTGCTTTATCGACCCGCAGCAGGGCAACATCGCGGCGTCCTTCATCCACGACTATCTGAAGATGAACGAGGCTGCCGTGCTGATGAACATCTCCGACGACTATTCGCAGGGCCTGACCAAGATCTTTGAGAAGTCCTTTACGGATAAGGGCGGCAAGATCGTTGCCGAGGAGGCCTTCACCGGCGGCGATACCGAGTTTACCGCGCAGTTGACCAAGATCAAGGAATCCGGCGCAAAGATTATCTTCATGCCCAACTCCTACCAGGAAATCATCAACATCGCCAAGCAGGCCCGCGCGCTGGGTATTGACGCCACGATCCTCGGCGGCGATGCGTTCGCTTCCGACGTTCTGTTCGACGCGATCGACGTGCTGGACGGCTCCTACGTCATCAACCACCTCTCCCTGAACGACCCCGAGCTGGAGGGCTTCCGTCAGCAGTACAAGGATGAGTACGGCCAGGATGCCGCGGTGGAAATGAACGCCTACATGGTTTACGACTCCTTCCTGCTGTGGAAGGCGGCCGTGGAGAAGGCCGGTTCTGCGGATTCCCAGGCGATCACCGACGCTATGACGCAGGTTGAGGTTCAGGGTCTTACCGGCAACATCAAGATCTCGGCAGAGGATCATAACCCCATCGGCAAGAGCGGCTGCGTGGAGCAGGTTACCAAGGACGGTTATCTCTTCATCACGAAGATCAGCTGATTTTCACACCACCTTTCTTGCTCAGACGCCCCATCCGGGGCGTCTGAGCATCCTCTTAAAAGGAGAATCTCTATGGGAGTTGAATACTATCTCCAGCAATTGATCAACGGCATATGCCTGGGTGGTATGTATGCGCTGATGTCGGTGGGGTATTCCCTGGTTTACAGTATTATGAACTTCTCCAACTTCGCGCATGGCGGCGTTATTATGGTGGGCGCATACGTCGGGTTTTACGCGCTTACTTCGCTGGGGCTGCCCTTTGGCATGGCGTTTATCGTCTGCGGCTTCGGCAGCGGATTGCTTGCGGTGATCATCGAGCGGCTGGTGTATAACCCGCTGCGCCGCCGGCATGCGCCGTCGCTGTATTTTATCATTTCGGCCATGGGCGCTTCGATTTTTCTGGAAAACTTCGTGGTTGCCACGATCGGACCCACTCCGCGCAACTACCCCACGATTTTTGCCAATTCCGTTGTCAAGATCGGCAACCTTGCCATCGGACTGGACAGTCTGCTGATGATTGTCGTTTCGGCGGTGTCGCTGCTGATTCTGATGTTCATCATTCAAAAGACGAAGATCGGCCTTGCGATCCGCGCCTGCTCGTACAATGAAAAGGCGTCGACGCTGATGGGCATCAACGGCGATCTGATCATCTTTATCATTTTCCTGATGGGCGGCGTTCTGGCGGGCTTTGCCGGTATGCTGTACGGGATGCGCTACATCGTCAAGCCCACGATCGGCGCAGTAACGAATAAATCCTTCGTCGCGGCGGTCTTCGGCGGCCTGGGCAGTCTGCCCGGCGCGATCGTTGGATCGCTGCTGCTGGGCGTGATGGAGATTTTCGTCGCCTCGTGGAAGTCCAACCTGCGCGACCTGTTCGTGTACGCGCTGCTGATCATCGTTCTGATCGTCCGCCCGTCGGGCCTGATGGGCAAGGTTACGGAAGACAAGGCGTAAGGGGGGGCTGCATATGAGTTGGTATTATATTCAAGGCATCCTGATCCAGTCCTGTTACACGCTGATGGTCGTGCTCGGCCTTTCCGTGCTGACGGGCTATACGGGTTTGTTTTCCTTCGGCCATGCCGGTTTCGTCTGCATCGGCGCTTACATATCCGTCATCTGCACGATGGGCTTCGGGCTGCCCTACGGTGTGGCGCTGCTGATCGCGGGGCTGACGGCTATGATCATCGGCGCGCTGCTGGGGCGGATTACGCTCAAGCTCAAGGGAGACTATTTCTGCATTGCGACGCTCGGCGTGGGCGAGGCAGTGCGTCTGATTTTCAACAACGTGCGCATCGACACGGTGATCAACGGCAGGAAATTCGTGCTTGATGGCGCCAAGGGCATCTCCAATGTGCCGCTGAAAACCTCGTTTGGCGTGGCGCTGGCGATCGTTGTCGTTACGGTAACGGCTACGGCTTTCCTGCTCAATTCCAAGCACGGGCGCAATATGCTGGCCATCCGCGAGGATGAGCTGGCCGCGCAGATGGCGGGCATCGACACCTTCCGCTATAAGATGCTGGCCATGTGCATGAGCACGCTTTACGCCGGTATCGCCGGCGGGATGCTGGCGCATTACATCGGCTATCTCCAGCCGAATATGTTCCAGATGGTCAAGTCTACCGAGTACACGATCATGGTCATCTTCGGCGGTATGGGTTCCATCACCGGCTCCGTGCTCGGCACGGTGCTGCTGTGCGCGCTGCCGGAGCTGCTGCGTGCCATCGGCGACTGGCGTCTGGTGTTCTACGGCCTGGCGGTTATCATCATCATGATCGTCCGCCCGAAGGGACTCATGGGCGGCAAGGAGTTGCGCGTGGACCTCTTCTTTCAGTGGCTCGCCGGGCTTTTCAAAGGCAAGAGAAAGGGGGCGGCGTGATGGCGGAACGGATTCGGGACGAGATCGTTCTCAGCATGGACCACGTTACCAAGCGTTTCGGCGGTCTGACTGCCGTAGGCGACGTTTCTTTTCACATTAAAAAGGGGGAGATTTTCGGGTTGATCGGGCCCAACGGCGCGGGTAAGACCACGATTTTCAACCTCATTACCGGCGTCTACTCCCTCACCGAGGGCGAGATTGCGTTCCTCGGCGATACGATTGGCCGCGGTACGGTAACCTTCGACGCCGCCGGCAACCGGACCGAGCACAACAAAGCGCTCCAGCTCAAGCCCTACGATATCATGTCCCGCGGCATGGCGCGCACGTTCCAGAACATTCGCCTTTTCAAAAGCGAGACGGTGTTTAAGAATGTCCTCACCGCCTGCCACGCGGAGGCAGACTATACGATTTTCCAGTCCCTTTGGCGCTGGAAGCGCGGACCGGCGTGGCTGACGAAGTACGCCCGCCAGGAAAAGGCGTTGGAGGCGAAGGCGGAGGAGCTGCTCAAGATCATGGGCATCTGGGACAGCCGGGACATGATCGCGGTCAACCTGCCTTACGGTCAGCAGCGCAAGCTGGAAATCGCCCGTGCACTCGCGCAGAATCCCAAGCTGCTGCTGCTCGACGAGCCGGCCGCCGGCATGAATCCGGAGGAAACCATGGCGCTGATGGAGCTGATTCGCAAGATCCGCGACCAGTTTGACCTGACGGTTCTCATTATCGAGCACCACATGGACCTTATCATGAACGTATCCGACCGCATCTTCGTGCTGAATTTCGGCAAGCCCCTCGCAGAGGGCACGCCGGCGGAGATCCAGCAGAATCCCGAGGTGATCGAGGCGTACCTCGGAAAGGAGGAGAACGAAGATGGCGATGCTTGAAATCAAGGATCTGAACGTGTTTTACGGCGGCATCCACGCGCTGCGCGGCGTCAGTATCGACGTTGAAGAGGGGCAGATCGTTTCGATCATCGGCTCCAACGGCGCGGGCAAGTCCTCCCTGATGAACGCAATTTCCGGCATTGTAAAGTACAAATCCGGCGAGATCCTCTACAAGGGGCAGAAGCTCACCACTGCGCCGAACAAGGTCGTTAAGGCCGGTATCTGCCAGGTGCCGGAGGGGCGATTGATTTTCGCCAATCTTACGGTATACGAAAACCTGCTCACGGGCGCGTACCTGCGAAGCGACAAGGCTGGCATCCAAAACGACGTCAAGCGCGTATACGAGATGTTCCCCCGCCTGGAGGAGCGCAAGGCGCAAATCGCAGGCACGCTCTCCGGCGGCGAGCAGCAGATGCTGGCGATTGGCCGCGGTATCATGTCCGCGCCGGACGTTATCATGCTCGACGAGCCGTCGTTGGGGCTTGCGCCGCTGATGGTCAACACGATTTTTGACATCATCCGGGAAATTAAGGAGATGGGAAAGACCATCCTTCTGGTGGAGCAAAACGCCCTCAAGGCGCTTTCCGTCGCGGACCGCGCCTACGTGCTCGAGCAGGGACGCATCACTCGCGAGGGGACGGGCGGCGAACTGCTCAACGATCCCGGAATTGCAGAGGCATATCTGGGCAAAAGAAACTGAGCATCGCATCCCTATGCACCGCAGTGGAAAGAAAAAGCTGTATAAGGCAAGAAAAGGGCTGCCGCAGAGCAATGCTGCGGCAGCCCTTTTTGCCGGGGGAAAGAGGCCACGACGCAATTCCACCTCACTATTATATATTATATATAACGGATGACGCTTGCGCGTCACCGAAAAACGGCCGGTTTACGGGGTTAAGGGTAGGAGCGATGAAAAAAGTCGAAAAAACTGAAAAATAGTGCTTGACAAAGGGAGGAGAGCGTAGT
>CAMZIO010000043.1 GCA_947307255.1 uncultured Clostridia bacterium
AATGTGAGCTCACTGTACTACTTCTCCGTCAATTTGTCAAGTATATTTTACAAAATAAAATATTTATTTTTTATTACGCCAGCTTTTCATCCACTTTCGATCGGATCGGCGCTGCAAAACGCCACGCCGCGCGCTCACAGCAGCGCAGAGAGCTCCTCCTCCAGCACGCGCGCCGTCTGCTCCAGCCCGCGGCGGTCCAACTCCGTAAAGCGGCCGGGAAGCGGGCTGTCGATATCCAGCACGGCGACGACGGCGCCGCGCGCGTGAATCGGGACGACGATTTCCGCGTTGGACGCGCCGTCGCAGGCGATATGGCCGGGGAAGGCGTGCACGTCCTCCACGAGCTGCGTGCGGTCCTGCGCGACGGCGGTGCCGCATACGCCGCGGCCCACCGGTATCTCGATGCAGGCCACCTTGCCCTGGAACGGCCCGAGCACCAGTCTGTCCCCCTCCCGCAGGTAAAAGCCCGCCCAGTTGAGGTCGCTGAGCGTGCCAAAAATCAGTGCGGATGCGTTGGCAAGGTTCGCCGTCAGATGCGGTACGCCGCAAATCAGTGCGCGCAGCGCCTCGTTCATGGCGGCGTAGGCCGCCTCGTCCATGGTCTTTCCAACCGTCGTGTCAATGGATTCCGACATAGAATGCTCCTCCGTATCTCTCAAAAATAGAATATATGGATCACTCGGTTTCCCGTTTTTCGCTCTGCTGCAGCCGGGACAGATGCTCTGCCGCGTCGTCCGGAAGCTCGTCGACGTCGTCGCCCACGTCCACGCTGACCGGACAGCGGCGATAGAGGATATCGTACAGGATGGGAATGATAAACAGCGTCATCAGCGTGGCGTAGAGCAGCCCGCCCGCAATCACGATCGCCATGCCGCGCCCCATCTGGCTGCCCATATCGCGGCCGAAGATCAGCTGTCCCATGGCGAGGATCGTGGTCAGCGCAGTCATGAGGATCGGGCGCATCCGAGTCTGTCCGGTGGCGACGAGCGCGTCCCGCTTCTCCAGCCCGCCGATGCGAAGCTGGTTTGCATAGTCCACGAAGACGATGCCGTTGTTGACCACCGTGCCCATCAGAATCAGAAATCCCATTGCAGAGAGCATGGAGAGCTGCTCGCCCGCAGCAAGCAGGCCGAACATTCCCCCGGTGAACGCCAGCGGCACGGTAAAGAGAATGATGAACGGCGAGAGCAGACTTTGAAACTGCGCCACCATCACGAGATAGATGAACAGCAGCCCCAATGCAGACAGGATCAGCATCTGATGCACCATATCGCTGACCTGATCCGCCTCCCCCGTCAGCGCGAGTGAATAGCCGTTGGGAAGTTGCGCGGCAATACGATCCAGCGCCCCCCGCAGTTCACGCGTGAGAAGCGTCGTATTATACCCCTCCGCCGTGCGTGCGCTGACGGTTACGTAGCGGTTGAGATCCTCGCGGTTGATGGATGCCGCGGAGAGGGTCTGCTCCACGCTGGCAAATTCGCGCAGCCGATGCGTCTGGCCGGACCCATCGACCGGCGCCGCCTGCGTCCCCATCCAGGCGGACGCATCCCCGGCGTCGCCCGCACCCATGCCGCTCATGCCGCTCATGGCGTCCATGCCGCTCATTGCGCTCATGCCGCTCATGGCGTCCATGCCGCTCATTGCGCTCATGCCGCTCATGGCGTCCATACCGCTCATTGCACCCATGCCGCTCATACCGTCCATGGCGGATACACCGCCCATAGCGCCTATTCCTGCGCCGGAAAACTCCATATCCAGCAGGTTTTCCCGCGTCAGCGGGTCGGTCTTATCGGAGACGACCACGTTCATCTCCATCCCGTCCACGGTAATACTGGTGGAGATTACGTCGGTAGTCAGCCGATCCAGGATCTCGGCATAGATCTGCGCGACAGTCAGCCCGCAGGACGTCGCCCGATCCCGGTCAATGACCAGATGCAGCGTATCGGCCGCGTCCTCCATGCCGGTGCTGATCTCCTCGAAGCCCGTCAGCTTCCCGGCCTCGGCGGCGACCTCGGCGGCAATGGCGGCAAGCCGGTCCAGATCGGGGCCGTAGATGTTGACGGCCAGCCCCTGGCTGACAAACGCGGTGAGGTCCGTCATACTGCCGGAGGAGACGGTGATCTCACAGCCGCAATCGGCCGTAACGCGCTCGATATCCGCACAGATGCGCAGCGTCTCCTTCTGTCCGGCGTCATCCGGCACGGTAACGTAGCACTGATATCTGCCATACGCTCCGTCCGACACGCCGGCAAACGCGCCGAGCGTGCTTGCCATGCTGCCAAAATCCATGATGCCGATGTCGTTGATGCCGTCCACGGTGAGCATCCGCTCCATCACGCGATCGACCCTGGCGTAGGATTCCATGCGCTCGTCGCTCTCCGGCGTGGTGATGCTGACCTGGATGCTGTCAGCGGTCATCTCCGGCAGGATGACGATACCGACGCGCAGCACCTCCGCCACGCTGAACGCCAGCAGCGCAACGCTCAGCACCAGCGGCAGCGCCCGGTGCGCAAGGCACCAGCGCAGCGCCCTGGCGTAACGCTGCTGAACGCGCTCCATCACGGCGTTCGGTCTGGGCTGCACGCGGCGCAGCAGCGTGCTGGCCGAGGCGGGGATCACCGTCAGCGCCACGATCAGCGAGGCCACCAGGCAGTAGGACACCGACAGCGCCAGCGGCAGCAGCATCTCACGCACGGTTCCGGTGGTGAATACCATCGGCAAAAAGACGCATACGGTCGTCAGTGTCGAGGCGACGATCGCGCCGCGCACCTGTCTGGCCCCCTGCACCGCCGCGCGCGGCGCGGCAATGCCGCGGCTGCGCATCCGGATAATATTTTCCATGACCACAATGCTGTTATCCACCAGCATACCGATGCCCAACGCAAGGCCTGAAAGCGTCATCATATTGAGCGACAGGTCGGTGAAATACATCAGCAGCAGCGAAAAAAGCACCGACAGCGGAATACTCACGCCCACGATGCCCGTCGGCCGCACGTCGCGCAAGAACAGCGCGAGCACCAGGATCGCCAGCAGCGCGCCGAGGGCCATACTCTTGACGATACTGCTGACGATCAGCGTAATATACTTGCCCTGGTCCACCAGCGCCGTCAGGTGAAGCTGCGGATCCTCGTCCTGCAGCTTTTGGATCGCTCCGGCGCAGCTCCGGGACACCGCGTTCGTGCCGGAGGTGGAGCCTTTGTAGACGCTCAACACGACGCCGGTGCTGCCGTTGAGGTTGGCGTAGCTCATCGCGGCGTTGTCGATCACGGTGATCGTGGCAATATCCGACACGCGCACCGCGCCGATGCCGTCGATATCGCACAGCAGCGTCTCCGACACGTCGCCGGAGCTGTCGTATTCCTCGCCCACGCGCAGCAGCCACGCCCGCCCCTGCGCGTCGTTGATATAACCCGCCGGCATGGCGAAATTCTGTGCGTAAATCAGCTTGGAAAGCGTACCGGCGTCCACCAGCGCGTCCAGATTGGCGGAGGCGAGCGCCTGCGCGCGCTGGCTGTCATACTGGGCATAGGCGTTTTGGAGCTGCGCCTGCGCCGCGCTGAGCTGCTGCGCCGCGGTTGAAAAGCCCACCGCCGCGTCCAACTGTCCCTGGGCAAGGGCGGCAAAGGCGGTTTGCAGGGTGTCGATCACGCCGGGCACTGCATCCGTCTTTTCCGCAAGGCCCTCGATCGCCGCGCGCGCGTGCGCGATCTGGTTGGAAAACCGCTGCGCGCCGTCGCGCAGGGAGATTTCGTCCATCAGCGCTTCGCTCTCGCGCAGCACGGCGTTGATCTTCTCTCTGGCCTCCATCAGGTCGCTGACGGTGCTGCCGTCCAGCAGTCCTGCGGCCAGCTCCTCCAGCCGCGCGGCGAGCGCTCTCGCGCGCTGGCTCAGGTCGCCGCGCAAAAGCGGATCGTCGGCGTCGGGCAGCAGCTCGCCCATCATGATGGGCAGCTCCATCGCCGCCTCCAGCGTCTTTAGCCGTGCGGCAAGGTCCAACGCCCCCGCACGCAGCGCCTGTGCAAGCTGCTGCGCGGGTGCGTTGATCTGCCCGAACAGCGCGGATGAAAGCGTACTGCCGAACTGCGACTCCTGCCGCTTCAACTCCCGCTGGCCCGCATCTACCTGCGCCTGCGCCTGGTCCAGCGCGGCGCGCGAGCTGGCAAGCGCTGCGTTTGTTTTTTCGAGGATCCGGTCGTTGAGGCGGTCGATCTTCTCCTGGGAAAGCTCCACCTGCACGGTCTGCTCCACCAGCCCCACGCTCGTTACGCGGGCGACGCCGTCCTGCCGCTGGAGGGTGGGGATCACCTCTTTTTCCACATAGTCGGACAGCGCGTATACGTCGTCCCCGTCCCGGCTGACCGCCACGTACATCGTGGCGATCATATCCATGCTGATTTCCAGAATGCTGGGCGAAGCGCTGGCGGCTGGCAGCGCGGCGGCAAGCTGGTTGATCGTGCTGGAAACGTTGACCATGGCGCTGTCCATATTGCTGCCGTCGGCAAACTCCAACTGGACGATCGAATAGTTCTCCGCGCTCACCGAGGTTACCTGGCGCACGTTTTTCACCGTACCCAGCGCCTGCTCCAGCGGGGCGGTAACCTCCAGCTCCACCTTCTCCGGGCTGGCGCCGGGATAGGGCGTAATCACCATCAAATACGGAAAGCTGATCGAAGGCAGCAGATCGGTCGTCATGCGCGTCATGGATACGATCCCCAGCGCAAGCACCATGATAACCGCCACCAGAATGGTGAACGGTTTTTTTACGCTGAACCGTTCCATAAGACACGCTCCTTTCCATCGCCCCCGCTTCCCGGAGGTGATAATCTAACAGTCTATTATGATATCACAAATTGCAACAGGGGAAGTAAAGGAATTGTAAATTCTGCCCGATACGTCATTTTTTACAAAACCGTCTCCCGTCCCCCGCGTTTTTGTGCGATTTGCTCACGTCTTTTCCCTTGATGTTTTCGCGAAAAAGTGTTATTTTATATATTTGGAAAAACTGCGGCCCCGCAGGAAGGGGGGAAACGAATGAAACAACGCAAAAAGGGCATGATCGTCTGGCTGGTGCTGATCGCAGTGCTGGTCGCCGCAACCATCGCAATCGGCCCTGCAGCCGGGCACGAGGACGTGCGCATTGCCATGCGCGACGCCGTGCTGCACGAGGAAGGCCGCGTGAGCCTGTTTGGTATCATGGACGTCAATCCCGGATTGATTGCGGCAGTCGTCATCAACGCGACGCTGCTGGTCATTGCGGCGCTGATCCGCATCTTCGTCATTCCGAAATTCACCATCGTACCGGGCAAATTCCAGTTGGTGATCGAGCAGATCGTGGGCCTGCTGGACGCGCAGGCCGGCAGCAAGACGCCGGGCAAGCGCAGCTTCGTCGGCGCGTATATCTTTGCCGTGGGCGTATATATCTTCCTCGGCACGCTTTTTGAACTCTTCGGCATTCAGGTGCCAACCACCGCCGGCGGCACGGTAACGCTTCCGGCACCGCTGAGCGATATCAACGCCGCTATCTGCATGGGCTGCCTGAGCTATCTGGTCATCGTGCTCGGCGGCGCGATGGGCGCGGGCTTCCACGGAGTGCTGGCCGCGCTGAAGGAATTTTCACTGCCGATCTCGATGAGCTTCCGTCTCTTCGGCGCGCTGCTCAGCGGCCTGCTGGTAACGGATCTGGTGTATCACTATGCTGTTACCAGTTACGTCATCCCGGTGGCGGTTGGCGTGATCTTCACCATGCTGCACGCCGTCGTACAGACCTACGTGCTGACGATGCTGGTTGGCATCTACTATCACGAGGTATCCGAAAAGCCGGAGCCAAAGCCCAAAAAGGAAAAGAAACAGAAAAAACTCCGCCCGCGCCAAAGCGTGCAGGCCAACTAATTGAATGGGGGTTATCCACTATGAAACTCAAGAGAATTTTTGCAACCGTTATGATCCTGGCCGTGCTCTTCACCGCCGTGTTCTGCACCGCCGCCCTCGCTGCCAATGAGCCCGTCGACGCTGCGGCGGAAGCCGCCGTCCTGGTGGATTCCCAGGCGCAGGTTACCTCCAGCAAAGCCATCGCCTGCGCGATCATCATCGCCGTGGGCTCCGGTCTGGGCGCGCTGTCCATGGCGCTCGCCTCCCGCAAGGCCAGCGACGGTATCTCCCGCCAGCCTGAGGCCGCCGGCAATATCCGCACCGCGCTGATGTTGACGCTGGTGTTTATCGAAACCGCCATCATCTACGCCCTTCTGGTCGTGATTCTGGTCATCTTCGTCCTGTAAAGGCAGGTGTGAGTAATGCCGTTGAATATTGACTGGCAGCAGATTTTGTTGCATCTGCTCAACTTCGTCATTCTTGCCGGCGGACTGTACTTTTTGCTCTATAAACCCGTGGAGGACTTTATCAGCAAGCGCGAGGCGTACTACGCCGACCGCCAGAAGGACTCCGACCGCCGGAACGAAGAGTCTCAGGCGCTCAAGGCGGAATACGAAGAAAAGCTCGGCCATGCCGACGAGGAGATCCGCGCGCGTAAGAAAGAGGCTGCCGCCGAGTTGGAAAAGGCGATCCGCGCCCGCAACGCCGAGGCCGAGGCGCAGGCAAAGGAGATCATCGAGCAGGCCGAGAAGGCTGCGCAAGCGCGCAGAGACAAGGCGCTGGAGGACTCCAACCGCGACATCCGCAAGCTCGCCATCGACGCGGTAGAGAAGCTGGCGATCTCCTCCGACAGCGAGGCGCTGGACAAGTTCCTCGACGAGGCGGAAAGAGAAGTGCGCCATGACTAATACGCAAGACGTGCAAAGCGCCGTCCTTTACAGCTCCACCGCTCCCACGCAAACGCAGGAGCGGCGCCTGCAGGCGTTTTTGCTGCGCACCTACGGCCGTGAACTGCCGCTGCGCTGGGAAAAGAAGGAGGGGCTTCGCGGTTTTGAGCTGCGCGTCGGCTCCGACCTGTACGACTGGAGCCTGGCCGGGCGGCTGCGCCAGTATGCCGACCGACTCAACCAAACCGATCTGAGCGCGGCGGACATCATGCCGCTCATGCGCGATCAGACGCGCCGCTTCAGTCTCTCCGCCAAGGCGGAGGATCTCGGCGAGGTCCTATCCGTGGGCGACGGAATCGCCCGCGTATCGGGCCTTTCCGGCGCGTCCTACGGCGAGGTGCTGGAGTTCCCCGGCGGCGTGCGCGGCATGGTGCAGGACCTGCGCGAGGACAGCGTGGGCTGCATCCTCTTCTCCGCCAGCAGCGAGATCATTCAGGGCAGCCGCGTGCATCGCACGGGCCGCACCGCCGGCATCCCCGTGGGCGAGGCGTTTCTCGGCCGCGTGGTGGACGCGCTCGGCTCCCCGCTCGACGGCAAGGGCGACATTGCCGCCTCCGGCTATCGCCCGGTGGAGATGCCCGCTCCGGGCATCGTGGACCGGCAGAGCGTTACCACCCCGCTGGAAACAGGTATTCTGTGCATTGATTCGATGTTTCCCATTGGCCGCGGCCAGCGCGAGCTGATCATCGGCGACCGCCAGACCGGAAAAACCGCCATCGCGCTCGATACCATCATCAATCAGCGCGGCAAGGACGTCGTGTGCATTTACGTTGCCATCGGGCAAAAATCCAGCTCGGTCGCCCAGCTTGCCGCAAACCTGGAAAAACACGGTGCGATGGATTATACCATCATCGTCAGCGCTTCCGCCAGCGCCTCCGCACCGGAGCAGTATATCGCGCCCTACGCCGGCTGCGCGCTGGGCGAATTCTTTATGTATGCCGGGCGCGACGTGCTGATCGTCTACGACGATCTGAGCAAACACGCCATCGCCTACCGCGCGCTCTCGCTGCTGCTGGAGCGCTCTCCCGGCCGCGAAGCGTACCCCGGCGACGTGTTTTATCTGCACTCCCGTCTGTTGGAGCGCTCCGCGCACTTGAGCGACGCGCTCGGCGGCGGCAGCCTGACGGCGCTGCCCATCGTGGAGACGCAGGCGGGCGACGTGTCCGCCTACATTCCCACCAACGTCATCTCCATCACGGACGGTCAGATCTATCTGGAAAGCAGCCTGTTCTTCTCCGGTCAGCGTCCCGCGGTCAACGTGGGTCTTTCCGTGTCCCGCGTGGGCGGCGACGCGCAGACGAAAGCGATGAAAAAATCTGCCGGCTCGTTGCGCCTGGACCTCGCGCAATACCGCGAGATGGAGGTCTTCACCCAGTTCTCCAGCGACCTCGACGAGGCCACCAAGAACCAACTCACCTACGGGCAGGGCCTGATGCTGCTGCTCCGGCAAAATCAGTACAGCCCGCTTTCCCAGCACGAGCAGGTTGTCTTGCTGCTCGCCGCGCTGGCGCACGCCATGCAGAAGATCCCGCTGTCCGAGCTGAGCGACTATCGCACGGCGCTGCTGCGCGCCGAGGAGGAGCAAAACGGCGAGATCCTGCGCTCCATCGACCGCACGGGCGCATTTTCCGACGACGAGCGCACGCAGCTGATCCGCACCGCGGAGGAGTTTGCCGCGGCGTATCTTGCGGATAAACAGAGGCGGTGATGCGCCATGGCAGGAACCAAGGAGATCAAAGAACACATCAGCGCCGTGCGCGAGACCAAAAAGATCACCAACGCCATGTACCTCATTTCCTCGACCAAGCTGCGCCGCGCACGGGACGAGCTGAACCGCACGCGCCCGTATTTTGACGCACTGCGCACGGAGATCATGCGCATCTTCTGTGCCGACAGCAAGGTCAAAAGCCGCTACTTTTTCGCGCCCGACGGCTCTGTGCCTGAGGGCGGCGTGTGCGGTGTGCTGGTCATCACCGCCGACAAAGGTCTGGCCGGCGCGTACAATGTCAACGTGCTTCGCCAGGCGGAGGCACTGCTGCGCGAAAAGCCGAATGCACGGCTTTTCGTCGTGGGCGAGTACGGCAGGCGCTATTTCCACCAGCACCGCATCCCCATTGAGGCGTCTTTCCTCTATACCGCACAAAGCCCCACACTCCACCGCGCGCGGGAGATATGCACGCTGCTGCTGGATCTGTACGACCGGTGCGAGCTCGACGAGGTGTTCGTGCTCTATACGGACATGAAAAACAGCCTCTCCTCCTCCGCCCTCTCCAGCCGCCTGCTGCCGCTGGAGCGCGCACACTTCCAGGCAGACGCCGGCACGTTTGCCGACGATACGGAGTACACGTTCGAGCCTTCAATGGAGGAGGTCCTCAACAACGTCATCCGCAGCTATCTCACCGGTTTTATCTACTCCGCGCTGGTGGACAGCTTTTGCAGCGAGCAAAACGCCCGCGTCAGCGCGATGGACGCGGCAAACCGCAACGCCGAGGAGCTTCTCTCCACGCTTTCGCTGCAGCTCAACCGCGCGCGCCAGGCCGCCATTACACAGGAGATCACGGAGGTCTCCGCAGGCGCAAAGGCACAGCAGCGCAAACACAGAAAGGAGGCGCAGCAGTCTTGAAAACAGGGAACATCGTGCAGGTCTCCGGGCCTGTGGTTGACGTCCGCTTTCCGGCTGATCAGCTGCCCAAAATCAAAGAGATCCTCATCGCTGCGGACGGCGACAAGCGCCGCGTGATGGAGGTGAGCCAGTATATCGGCGGCAACACCGTTCGCTGCATCATGCTGGAGGGCAGCGACGGTCTGTTTCGCGGCATGCCCGTGGAGGCGCCCGGCCGCACGATCAGCGTTCCGGTTGGCAGCGCCACGCTGGGGCGTATGTTCAACGTTCTGGGCGAGCCGATCGACGGCGGCGCGCCGATTGACGCGCAGCGTGAACGGATGAGCATCTACCGTGATCCGCCTGCCTTTTCCGAGCAGGGCCAGTCGGTGGAGATTCTGGAAACCGGCATCAAGGTCATCGACCTGCTGGAGCCTTACGCCAAGGGCGGCAAGGTGGGTCTGTTCGGCGGCGCCGGCGTCGGCAAAACGGTGCTCATTCAGGAGCTGATCCACAACGTCGCCATGGAGCACGACGGCTATTCCATCTTCACCGGCGTGGGCGAGCGCAGCCGCGAGGGCAACGACCTTTGGAACGAAATGAAAGCCAGCGGCGTCATCGGCAAAACCGCGCTGGTATTCGGCCAGATGAACGAGTCCCCCGGCGTGCGTATGCGCGTGCCGCTCAGCGGCCTTACGATGGCCGAGTATTTCCGCGACCGCGAACAGCGCGACGTGCTGCTGTTTATCGACAATATCTTCCGCTTCGTGCAGGCGGGCAGCGAGGTCTCCACGCTGCTCGGGCGTATGCCCTCCGCTGTTGGCTATCAGCCGACGCTCGCCAACGAAATGGGCGAGCTGCAAGAGCGCATTACCTCCACGGCGCACGGCTCGATCACTTCGGTGCAGGCGGTCTACGTCCCCGCGGACGATCTGACCGACCCCGCCACCGCCACGACCTTCACCCATCTGGACGCAACCACGGTGCTCTCGCGTAAAATCGTGGAGGAGGGCATCTATCCGGCGGTCGACCCGCTGGAATCCACCTCCCGCATCCTGCAGGCCGACACGGTCGGCGCCGAGCATTACCGCATTGCCCGCAAGGTACAGGAGATTTTGCAGAAGTACCGCGAACTGCAGGACATCATCGCCATCCTCGGCATGGACGAGCTGAGCGACGAAGACCGGCTGACCGTGTACCGCGCGCGCAAGCTCAAGCGTTTCCTCTCTCAGCCGTTCCACGTGGCGGAAAAGTTCACCGGCATTCCGGGCGTGTACGTCAAGCTGGCCGATACGCTCCAGGGCTTTGCCGCCATCATCGACGGCGAGATGGACCAGTATCCCGAAGCCGCGTTCTACAACGTCGGCACGATCGAGGATGCGCTGGCCAAGGCGAAAAGGATCGGTGAGCAGGGATGAGCGCGGAATTTAACGTGCATCTTCTCAGTGCGGACAAAACCTTTTACGAGGGCAAGTGCGTCTCGCTGATCCTGCCGTCGCTCGACGGGCAGCTCGGCATTATGGCGCACCACAGCAGCATGGTGGCGGCGGTCGTGCCGGGCCTGCTGCAGTGCCGGCTGAGCGACGGATCGACCCTGGAGGCAGTGGTCAGCAACGGTCTGGTGCGCGTGGCGAATAATGACGTGTTGCTGCTGGCCGACACGCTGGAGCGGCCGGAGGAGATCGACGAAAACCGCGCCCGCCTTGCGGCGCAGACCGCCCGCGAAGCGCTGCTGCACCAACGCAGCCAGCAGGAATACCTGCAGGCACAGACCGACCTTTCCCGCGCGCTGAGCCGGTTGAAGGCCGCCGGCAAGCGCGGATAATCCCACTGTGAACCCGACGAAAAGGAGGAAAACGAATGTTTCGGGAAATGATGCGTTTCAAGCAGTCCCTCTCCCGCGAGACGTGCATTGCCATCCTGCAAAACGAAAAGCGCGGCGTGCTCTCCGTGCTGGGGGACGACGGCTATCCCTACGGGATGCCGATCAACCACTGGTACTGTCCGGAGGACGGCAAGCTCTATTTCCACGGCGGCAAGCGCGGACATAAGATCGACGCGCTGCGCCGCAGCGACAAGGCTTCCTTCTGCGTATATGACAGCGGCTTTCGCAAGGAAGGCGATTGGGCGCTGAATATCCAAAGCGTTGTCGTCTTCGGGCGCGTGGAATTTGTGGAGGATCACGATTGGGCGATGGAGGTCAGCCGCCGCTTGAGCCGCAAGTTCACCGACGACGAGGCTTATATCGCCGCCGAGGTGGACCGCTCCGGCCCCGGCACGCTGGTTTTTGCCCTTCGGATCGAGCATATGAGTGGCAAGCTCGTCAACGAGGCGTAACCGCAGCTTGGAAAAATTGGCAAAAAAGCAGGCGTCTGAAGAAGGCACTTCGTAAGGAAGCGCCTTCTTCCCATTTGAACGCGAGATAATTGACCACGCCAGTCAGCAATGGTACAATGATGAAAACAAATGGGGATTTGTGAGGTCAATATTATGCTGTTTAATGAATTTGGAAATAAGAATAATCCTC
>CAMZIO010000044.1 GCA_947307255.1 uncultured Clostridia bacterium
TCCTCCGCTTTTGCTTGACTTTTCAAGGCGCGAACAATTATTCAGTGGACATTAAATAAAAAACTAAAATCGACAACGTAGATTCCGTATTATTAAAATTATAAAAACAACACCCAGCCCGTTCAGTTACGAGCTGGGTTGTGTCATCTTATTTCAATTTAAATTGGACATACAACAGAGCAAATTGTGTGAACAAACTATGGCATGTTTCAAACCAAATTGGACATTGTGATTATGAACACAGCGTGAATATTTCAAACCAAATTGGCTTATTTCAAACCAAATTGGACATTCACAAGAGGGGTCAGCTCGCACGGGTCGGAACCAGTTTGCCGAACACCACGTAGCGCGCGTCATTATACTCATAGGTGCAGGTGGACAGCACGATAATCCGGTCGTCCACGGTCGGCGTGACATCGCTCTCAAAATCAGAAAAGGCCTTCATTTTGAGCAGATAGGCCTGGTACTCCTCGTCGTCGGAAAAGCCGACGGTGTACACCGAGGAGTCCGAAGCGGTGATGAAGCCGGAAAAGATGTCGACCCGGTAGTTGCCGCGCGGCGTGTTGAGATACATGACCGGGTGCGCGTCGTAGTAGCTCTGCTTTCTGTAGTTGCCGATCGAAGCCAGCATGGAGCCGTCGTTCATGTGATGACCGTAGATGATGGCGATCTTGCCGGAGAAATCACCGGGGCAGTGGTAGTCGATGAACAGGGAGCCGCTGGCGTTGTACTTGCCGTCATAGAGGCGGTGGAGATAGTAGTCGTTGTTGGCGGCCTGCATGACGGGATAGTTGATGACGGTGCCCTCGCTGTAGAGCCAGCCCTTGACGTCGCCGCTCACCGCCAGGAGCGCGCCGAAATCGACGCTGATGGGAGAGGGGTCGGCCAGCTCGACGGGCGTCTGTGAAACATTCGGATCATCCTTCCCGTCCTGACCCGCCAGAGACGGCAGCTGCTGAGGAGTCGACGCGGAAGAGGGGTCGGCGCTGCTCACGACGCTGCCGCTGAGCTTGTTGTAGGAACGGCTCGCCGCGCGGTATTCATGCGCGATGGTGTAGAATTTATAGGCGGCGAACAGAAAAACGGCGATCAGCAGCCCGATCAGGATGCTGATCAGGATCCGCTGTGTTTTTCGGCTTATGCCCTTCTTTTTCTTCTTTTTCATCTTCAGTCCTCCATACACTATGGAGCCACATTATAGCGTAATGATCATGAAAAGAAAAGAGCTTCGGCGAAAAGCTTAAGGAAAATTCACAAACGGAAGTCTGCGGGAAAACACACATCCGCACCGCGCGGAGATCAGGACTGCCGGAAACGGGCCAAGAAGGAACGGGTCTCTTCCCGCTGCGGGTCGGAGAAGATCGCCTCGGGGCTGCCCTGCTCGCAGATGACGCCCTTGTCCATGAAAACCACGCGGCGGCTCACGTCGCGCGCAAAGGCCATCTCGTGCGTCACGACCAGCATGGTCATGCCTTCGGCGGCCAGCGCCCGCATGACCGAGAGCACCTCGCCCACCATCTCGGGATCGAGCGCGCTCGTCGGCTCGTCGAAGAGCAGCAGCTCCGGCTCCATGGCCAGGGCGCGCGCGATGGCGACGCGCTGCTTCTGCCCGCCGGAGAGCTGCCGAGGGCGGGCGTTGACGTAGGGAGCCATGCCCACGCGGTCGAGATAGCGCAGAGCGTTGGCGCGCGCCTGCTCGCGGCTGCGGCGCAGCACCCTGACCTGCCCGACGACACAGTTTTCCAGCACGGTCATGTTGTTGAACAGGTTGAAGCTCTGAAACACCATGCCGACCTTCGCGCGGTAGGCCGGGGCGCTGAAGCCCGGACGGGCGACGTTCTCGCCGCGGAAGAGGATCTCGCCGCTGTCGGGCGTCTCCAGCAGATTGATGCAGCGCAGCAGCGTGGATTTGCCGGAGCCGGAGGCGCCGATGATGCTTGTCACATCTCCCGTGCGGACGCTGAAGTCCACGTCGCGCAGGACAGTCTGGCTGCCGAAGGATTTGGAGAGGTGGCGCACCTCCAGGATCGTTTCAGCCATGTCAGCGGCCTCCTTTCGCGTCGGGCAGGGACCAGGTCCCGGCGGTCATGGTCAGAGCGTCCTGCTGAACGAGCTCATAGCTGCTGCTGCCGTCCATGCGCCGTTCGATCCAGCGCAGAAGGAAGGAGGCGGCGAGCGTCATGCAGAGATACCCCAGCATTTCGATGGCGGCGGAAGGAAAGTACATGTTGTTGACGCCTGTGATATAGCGGTGGAAGGCGAAGAATTCCGTAAAGCTGATGATGAACATGACGGAGGTGTCCTTCACGTTGATGATGAAGTTGTTGCCGATCTGCGGCATGATGTTGCGCAGCGCCTGCGGCAGGATCACGCTCGTCATGGTCTGCACATGGGTCATTCCGATGGCCTTCGCGCCCTCGGTCTGCCCGGGATCGATGGAGAGGATGCCGCCGCGCACGGACTCGGCCATGTAGGCGCCCGTGTTGATCGACACGATCAGGATCGCCGCCGCCCAGACGCTGGAGAAGCGCATGGCGTTGTCGGTGAAATAGGGCAGGCCGTAGAAGATGAACACCGCCTGCAGCACCATGGGCGTGCCGCGGAAGACCTCCACATAGACGCGCACCAGCACCCGGATGAGCCCGAGGAAGAAGCGCTTGAACGGGCGGTCCGTCTTCGCGCAGGGGATGGTCTGCAGGATGCCGCAGACGAGCCCGATCACGCAGCCGATGGCCGTGGCGACGAGCGCGAGCAGCAGCGTGTTTTTGATCCCGCCGAGATAGGACGCGCCGTAGCCGCGCCACAGGAGCGAGACGTCGCGCCCGAGCTTGAGCAGTTTATCCATGGTCCGCACCTGCCTTTATGGCTTTGCCATTGATCAAATGTCCGGCTGGATGGCGATGGCCTGCTCCATGAGAGCGTTGAAGTCCCCCTCGCTCATGCCGGAGAGAACACTGTTCATCGCGTCGAGCAGCACCGTGTTGCCCTTGAGGACAGCGATGCCGATGTTGACGTTCTCGGCGCGCTCGGCCTCGTCGGCAAACCGGAAGTCACCGTCCGTGCCCGAGAAGTTGAGGATGACAAGCCTGTCGTCCTTCGCGGCCGCACCGGCGGCGGTCGGCAGGTCGGTGCAGACAAAGTCAACCTCGCCGGTCTGCAGCGCCATGATCATGGCGGGCGCCGTGTCGGCGGGCGCGAGCAGCTCCGCGTTCTCGATCTGAGGCAGACAGCTGTCATACCAGATCGTGCCGGACTGCGAGGTGCAGCGTCCGCCGGCGAGATCGTCGATAGAGGTCGCGGCGGCGTAGGGGCTGTCCTTTGTGGTCAGGCATACGATGGTCGCGTAATAGTAGGGACCGGCCATGTCGACTTCGCGCATACGCGCGGCGGTCATGGACTGCCCCGCGATATTGGCGTCCATAGTCTTCGACTGCACGGCGGGCGTGAGCGACTCCCAGGCACTCGAGACGATCTCGAGCTGCCAGCCGTTGGCTTCGCAGATCCGCTTGGCGATCATAACGTCGTAGCCGTTGGCGTAGGCGTTGGGGACGTTGGAAATAGGCACGGCGCCGTTGGAATCATCCGCCTGCATCCAGTTGTAGGGCGCGTAAGCGCACTCCATGCCGACGGTCAGCACGCCGTCCTCCACACCGGTGAAAGGGGCCGGCGTGTCGGCAGCGGGGGCGGGCGCAGGGGCTGCGCTGCAGGCCGCGAGAGTCAGCGCGAGCAGCAGCGTCAAAAGGATCGGGATCGTTCTTCTCATGATGTCTCCTTTTCCCGGCTCTTATCTCCCGGCCGGCGGGTGAAGTATGAAAAAAGAACCGCTTTGTCAAGCGGTTCCCAAAGACACATCACGAACGGTCCGGCGGACCGTACGGCGGGCTTTCGATAGCGCTCCACAAAACTGTGACAGTCCGGCGGATCTTCTCCGACGGCCCAGCAGCGGGGAAGCAGGCTCTCCCTCGACGCTTCGGCGGCGATCCCTTTCACGTCCGGCGGCAGACTGGCCTTGCCGGGCGGTACTGATGAGCACCGCGCCTCTATCTGATAAAAGCGATTCAATTTTCATTTTTATCCTATCATCAACGACCGAGAGCTGTCAACAGCTTTTAACGCGGTAAAGCGTTTTTTGTGAAAAGCGTATAAGAATCCGGAAGGATCGCACGCAAAAGCCGTCAGGATCACCGCTCAGCTCCGCATGAAGCGTTTTGTCAAGTGCTTTTTCTGATTTATTGACACATTCCCTCGAAAACCTCGAACCCCACTCGCAAACCAAGTTTTATGATTATCATTAATTTATAGTTGAAAAGCATAAATGTTGCTGCTATACTGTAATCGAAACTATCGATAAACATTAATTTGTTATCGTTAGGAATTTACTTTGGAGGTCATTTAAATGAATGAACAAAATAAAAGATTAGAAGCTATACGCAATCGCTGCAAAACATCTTCGAAGGTCATCAAAGTAATTCAGACAATTACTTTGATTGCTATTGTTGCTTCCTTAATAGGCGCAATCGTATGTTTTACGCAACGTGACATGGTAGATACGCATCTTGCCAGGGCAGTCGCAGAAGGAACGGTTCAAGTTGATAACCTCAAAATTGGCGGAGGATTATTTCATCTATTCATTGACTATTCGCAAGCATTTAATGTGGGAAACTACGCAATACCCATGTTTTTTAACTGTATAATATCAGCGATTATTTGCTCGATCGTAACAGTGGTGTTGTTCATGTTCAAAAAGATATTCGACAACCTTGTAAAAGATGAAAACCCATTTTCAGACGGTATTTTAAAGAAATTTAATACAATTTTTGTCATAATTGCTGTGATGATTTTGTTTGCTGTGGGTGTGGGGCCATGCGTAATTATGAGCCTCCTTATGTGGTGCATTTATGCCGTGCTTGAATATGGAAAAGCCTTACAAACAGAAGTTGATGAATTGTTGTAAGGGGGTATGAACCATGGGGAAAATAATATTAAGATTAGATCGAGTTATGGCTGATAGGAAAATCAGTCTAAAGGAATTGTCAGAAACAGTTGGGGTTTCTAACGTCAATTTATCAAAAATGAAAACAGGAAAGATTAGCGCCATTCGTTTCTCAACGCTTGAGGCGATATGCGAAGCCCTGCATTGTCAGCCGGGGGACATTTTGGAATACAATCCAGACTATCAGGGAGGTCAACAGAATGAAACGCAAAATTAAAACAGATAGCGTCCTTTTCACTTTAATAGTGACCCTCTTTTTCTTTTTTCTGCTCGGCGCAGTTTCAATCTCAACAAGGATTATTCTTAATGACAGAATAGCTGCGTTTGATTTAGAATTATATATTTGGATAAACGCTGCTGCTCAACTTCTTTTGACATTAGCACTTATAGCATTATCTCAAAAGCTTGGCATACATCATGGCGAGGATTATCATTTAAGCTCTATCCCTAAAGGGTTATATATGGGGCTTGTCTGCCTTATACGTGGATTAGTATTTTTCGCTGTTAATCTATGTGGAAATATCGGATATGCTCATGTTCCAAAACCATCTTACTTTTTAGCTTGTGTAATGATGGCTTTCACAACTGGATTCTTTGAAGAAGTATTATGTCGTGGCTTTGGTTATAACAATCTAAAGAAGCATTATGGCGATTCTTGGAATGGTACAAAGAAATCAATTATTATTTCCTCTCTGATATTTGGACTCGCACATCTCGTAAATCTAAGTGGATATAATTTACAAGCGATCTTGGATACAACAGCTCAAATAATTACAGCTATAATCATAGGAGTGTATTTCTCTCTAATATATATTCAATCAAAAAGTATGTGGGCTGTCGTGATAAGTCATGCTGTTGCTGATGGGGCTATTTTTCTTTTATATAGTATTTTAACTACTGAAGCATTCCAACCGGAGGGTGCAGATATCATTACAGCTGGTAGCATCGTAGTCCAATCATTCATCATTCCTCTTGTTACGATGATTCCGATAATGATTGCAGTTTGGATAAAGTGGCGTAGATTAAAAAATGAAACAGCCGAGGACAATGCGTAAAGAATCAGTGATTTCAAGAGACAATTACGACCGGCGGGATAGGCTGTCCTCCCGCCGGCCTCTCATTTATCGGTCATACTCATACTTCCTTGTCGGCAGCTCTCTGCCGTTTTCTTCCCTCAAGATACTGTAAACATTCCTGCGGATTTGCTCAACTTCCTTAACCTCGTCTTTTAACACATAATACTGGCGGGTTAGCTGTTTTTTCTCGCCGTTCAGCTTCTCGCGCTCCGCTTTCCATGCCTTTAGGGGAATACTCGTCTTGCCGTTCACCACGGCGTTCAGATAGCGTTCTGCGGCTTCGTAGTGGGTCAGCTCCATGCGGTGGCTTTCGTAAAATGCTTCCTGCTTTTTCGGTTTCTGCTGTTTGTATTCTTTGAAAATATCGCGGTACTGAAAATACTTCTCGGCATTGGAAATATGCTCGTCAAGGGTTTTCAATCGCCTGTCTATGGGTTTCATCTTTTCCGCAATGCCGCTCTGCTTGCCGTACATATCCTCAACCTTTTCTTCCAGTCCCGCCATGTCCTTAATGTTGTTTGTCTGTAAAAACATCAGCATATTTGCCGCCGCTTTCAGATTGTGGATAGTGGTGTATCTGCTCTGTTTTCCGTTCTGCTCCCGCTTTGACAAAATGCCCTGTATCACGTCGGCAAGGGTGGGTGGCTCGGTATTGGCGGCTTCCTCTTTCAGCCAGTTTTGCAGCTTGGATATACGGGCTTTGAGCTGACGCAACCGCTGATTTGAGACTTCGATTTCGCGGTTGAGGTTGCCGCGCTCGGTACGTATGCCGCGCTTCTCCATCTGAAAAGCAGACACGCCTAAATGGACGGTTGGGACTTGGTCTATCCCTTGCCGCGCATAGCTGCGGTGATCTATGCGCTCGGCGTGTCCGTTCTGCTCCAAAACCTGATTGCAGATTTCAGCCCATGCGCTTCGCCATTCCTCCGCTTTTGTCTGCTCATTCCAGTCGGTGGCGGGAATGGATTTACATTTGATTCACAATGCTGTTGCTCTCGCCGCCGTCCCTGTCCTCGTCACCAACTGAAAGGCGGGAGTATAGCGCGGTGATCTTGTTGTACTGCGTCATGGCGTTATCCTCCTTTGCGTCCATAAACAATTCCTTACAGTTGATAGTATGCACCCCAGTGTACGCTTCCGTATCCTGTCCCACTCCCGGTTTTCACACCAGTAGACCGTCCGCTCGCCCACGTCGAAGACCATCGACACGACGGTGGGGCAGACCGTCTGCGCAACCGCCCGCAGCACCGCGAAGCAGTCCTCCACGCCGAAATCCTCCGGAGCGTCTCGCAGCAGCGACTCCGCCTTCCGATAGCGGTCAAGGCCCATCCAGGGGTGCGTCTCCGCGTCTCCCTTGAAGGGGGAGAAGTTGGTCAGGACCGCGTAAGGCGGCTTCTCGTACCAGCGGACGCCCTGGCCGGGCACGATGTGCAGGACGTTGCCCTCCGCGTCCGAGAGCGAGCCCATGAAGGTCAGACCGGGAACGCTGCAGACCGGGCGCGTCTCCGCGATTTCCCGGATCTCGCGCAGGGTCTTCTTCTGCAGCAGCAGATCGACGTCGAGCAGGATGATATTCTCAGCGCCCGCCGTCGGATCGCTGCGCGCGTCGGAGGGCCAGCAGGTCGGCATGCCGACGAAATCACCGCGCGCGTTGGCCCCGAAAAGCGGCATCCAGCCCTCGGAGGCGTCGTTGATCTCGATATATACGCCGTCCGCGGTCGGGCGGACGCGGTATTCCATATCCAGAAGATCGAGGTTCCAGCCGATGATCGTTTTCTTATTGTTGACAGCAAGGGATGTGCACATGAGCGGCCCCTACCTTTCGTTTTTCTTGGCGAGCAGCGCCCGGCACAGCGCGGCGGGATCGCCGCTGACCCCGTCGTAGCGGTAGTCGTAGACGCCCTCGGCAAAAATACCGTGCTTCCGCTCGAGCATGGCGGCCACCGGCCCCGGGAGCTGCCCGTGCATCCGCGCGGCGAAGCGCCGCTTGATGGTGTCGAGATCGGCGCTGACGAGGATGCGCACCGCGCCCTCCGGCAGCAGCGCGGCCTGCTCCGGCTCGGACGCAACATAGATGAGGTCCTCGCCGTCGACGGCGTTTCTGAGCTTTTCGCCGAAGAGCCGTAGCGCCTCGCCCTCGCTTTTGGCGAGCCGCAGGTAGTCCTTTCCCGTGACGAGCTCCGCGCCGAGCGCCGCCTTGAGCGCGTCGGCGAGGGTGGACTTCCCGCTGCAGTTTTCTCCGATGATCCCGATCAGCATGAGGTTTCTCTCCTTTTCCTTACAGCTCGGCGAAGAGCCGGCTGCCTTTGACGTCCAGCCAGCGCAGCAGGAGCAGCGCGGCTGCGGCGTACACGAGCGTCCATAGCGAGAGGTAAAGCGCCGCGCCGAGCCGGTAGCCGATCAGCAGATACAGCCCCGCGAAGACGACGCTGAAGCCCCAGCCGCCGAAGATGACGATCGCGACCGAGCCGCTCTGCTTGATGGGCGCGGTCTCGTCCGTCCAGCTCAAAACAGGCATCTTAACGCCGAGGAAGGAGCCGAACATGGCCTGGAAGGCCGCGTAGACGAGCGGCAGAAGAACGAGCAGCAGCCGGACCGCGAGAGATTCCTCCGCGACCAGCGCGGCGCAGACGGCGGCGAACAGCATGGGGATCGCGGTGAGGAGCAGCTGCACGGCGGCCTTGGCGCGCAGCACGGTCTGAGGGGAGACCGGCAGCGACTGCGGGATCCATAAACTCCGGCCCTCGAGCGAGACCGAGGGCGCCGCCATGTCGTTCATGGACGAGAGCATGAACAGCGCCGTGCACAGCAGCACGGCGGCCGCGCCGGGCCGCGAGGCGAAGACCCCGCCGAGCAGCGAGCAGATCTCCCGACCCTTGATCAGCAGCAGAACGCCCGAGGCCGGGATCAGCAGCACGCCGAGACCGCAGTTGAGCATGTAGTTGGCGCTGGAGGTGAAGCGGCCGAGCTCCTTGCCGAGCAGCGCGCGGAACGCGTTTTTTGCTTTCACCGCTTTTTCCACGTAGCGGACCTTTTCGGTACTGCCGCTGGAGGTGGCGATCTTCAGAAAGCTGCGGGACATCACGCGCCAGATCAGCGCGGCGATCAGCGCCGTGACCGCGAGGAAGAGCGCCGTCGCGCTCCAGCTGCCCTCGCCGATGCGGCCGAAGAGATACAGGCCGTAGGCCGCGCCCTTGATCTTCGCGCCGTAGGCGTCGGCGTTCAGCAGCAGATCGCGGATCAGATCGTTTGCCTTGAAGTAGAAGAAATAGTAGGCGGCGATGAAGACCAGCGCCACGAGGACGGTGATGAAGCTCTTGTTCTTGAGCCGTAAGCTGATCTTCGCGACCACCCAGCCCAGCAGGCAGGAGAGGAGCAGCACGATCAGCGTCGCGATCAGCAGCAGCAGAAGGCCGCAGATCGCGCGCGCCGCCGTCGCGCCCATGACGATCCAGCTGACGATCAGCGCAGGGAGCAGCACGACGGACGCATACATGGCGCCCATGAGATAGACGTTCAGCAGCCGCGCGGCCATGATCGTCTTCACCGGGATGGGCAGAGAGAGGAGCAGGTCGTTGTCCTTGGCCAGATACAGCCCGGAATAGGTGTTAAAGACGCTGCCAAAAGCGCCGAGCAGGATGGCGATGCCGCCCATCAGCAAAAAGTACAGCCAGCCCATGCCCGCCCCGGCCAGCGCGCCGCAGAGACTCAGCGACAGCGCGGTGAACATCCCGCCGAGGACGCCGACCATGACGACGACGAAGAAGACGATCCAGCCGGCGACGGCCAGCCTGGAGCGCATCTTGTTCTTCTTCGCATCATAGAAGTAGCTCCGAAAAACCTCGGCGATCTGCTTTTTCAGAAGGAACTTCAGCATTTACTCCGCCTCCAGTTCCAGAAAGACCTCTTCGAGACTGTCGTCACCCTTGACCTCTTCCATCGTGCCGACCTTGACGAGACGGCCCTGCTTGATGATGGCCACCTTGTCGCAGAGCTTTTCGGCGACCTCCAGCACGTGCGTGGAGAAGAAGATGGCGCCGCCTCTGTCGCAGTGCTCGCGCATCATCTCCTTGAGCAGGTGGGAGGCCTTCGGGTCGAGGCCGACGAAGGGCTCGTCCATGATGATGAGCTTGGGATCGTGTAGCCAGGCCGAGATCACGGCCAGCTTCTGCTTCATGCCGTGAGAGTAGGCGGAGATCGGCTGGGCGAGATCACCCGTCAGCTCGAAGAGATCGGCGTAGCGGCGGATCCGCTCCTGCCGGACGTCGGCGGGAATGCCGAACACGTCCGCGATGAAGTTGAGATATTTGATCCCGCTCATGAATTCGTAGAGATCCGGGTTGTCCGGGATGTAGGCGAGGTCCCGCTTGCACGAGAGCGGTTCGTCCGCGAGGTTTTTTCCGCAGATTGTGATGCGGCCCTCGTCGAAAGCCAGGATACCGACGGCGCTCTTGAGCGTCGTGCTCTTGCCCGCGCCGTTATGGCCGATGAAGCCGAAGATCTCGCCCGGCCGGATGTGCAGGGACAGATCGTCCACGGCCTTCTTTTCTCCGTAGGTCTTCGTCAGATGTTCGATGATCAGCATGTTGTCTCTCTCCTCCTTATTTCCTGATCAGCTCCTGAAAGAGCGCGTCCTTGTCGTAGTTCCCCTCGGGCAGGCCGGGAATCTCCTTATAGGCCTTGCAGACCGCGAGACTGATCTCGGCACCGATCGCGAGCATCTCCTCCATCGAATAGGGGCAGTCGTCCGTCACGATCAGCGTGGCGCAGCTGAAGGCCGCCAGCCACAGGTCGCGGAAATAGCAGTCCGCCGTGCGCGCGTCCATGTTGTAGATACGCATGATCGAGTCCCGCGCGAGATCCTGCGAGAACTTCAGGGCCTCCATCGCGCCGCCGGAGACGTTGCCGGGGCGCGTGAGGAAGAGCAGCCGATACAGCTCCGGCTCCTCCCGCGCGAACAGAAGATACTGTTTCCATAGACCCAGAAAAGGGATCGGCTCGCTCAGGCCCCGTTCGATGCAGGCCCTGTACTGCGCTTTGGCCCGCTCATACACGTCGGCTCTGAGCTGGTCCATCGTCTCATACCAGGTGAAGATCGGGCGGGGAGAGACCCGCAGCTCCGCGGCGACCTCGCGCGCCGTGACCGCGTCGATCCCGCTCCTCCGCGCCACGCGCAGCGCGGCCTCGACGATCTCTTCTTTTTGAAACTTTACTTTTGGCGGCATAAGCTGCCTCCTTCCGATTCGAAACAAGCGTTACGCACCATCTGTTTTGTAACACTTGTAATTATACGCGCGCCGCGTGCCCCTTGTCAAGAGGGCTCTGTAGTCTTTGCGACAAATCATAATCAAAACCAGGCACGGCGGAGGGCCGAGGTTGTCGACGAGGCCCGGAGCGTCCATACGGTTTTGATTTTGAAAGGAGGAGCAGCGGAACGAACGCGCGATAACTTGTGATGCGAAACAAAAAAAGTCGTCGCAAGCGATGTGAAGCTTGCGACGACGTGGAGGCGCCACCCGGAATCGGACCGGGGAATCGCGGATTTGCAGTCCGCTGCCTTACCGCTTGGCTATGGCGCCATCTATGTAAAACAGAGGCGGGCGCTATGAAGCAGACCCGCGACTGCTGTTATCATGGAGCGGGCAACGAGGCTCGAACTCGCTACCTCCACCTTGGCAAGGTGGCGCT
>CAMZIO010000045.1 GCA_947307255.1 uncultured Clostridia bacterium
TTCGCTGTATTACTCTTCGACGGGATAGACGCAAGCCTGCTTGCGATCCTTGCCGCCGCAGCAGGATGGGTGCGGCGGTGAGATTTGCTTTCGCTTACGACCACTTCCACTCCGTGATTTCCGGCAGGTCCACGCCGTACTCGGCGATATACTGGCGGTGCTCGACGAGCTTGTCCTTCATCTGCTGGATCAGGTACGCGCCGCGGTTGCCGAGCTGGGGCAGGTTGTACACCGCGGACATGACCAGGTTGAAGCGGTCGAGCCGGTTGAGCACGCGCATGTCGAAGGGCGTGGTGATCGTGCCCTCCTCGATATAGCCGCGTACGTGGATGTTCTTGTTGTGCCGCTTGTAGGTCAGCTCGTGCACCAGGGAGGGGTAGCCGTGGAAGGCGAAGATGATGGGCTTGTCCAGCGTGAACAGCGCGTCGTAGGCCTGCTGGGAAAGGCCGTGGGGGTGCTGCTCCTCGCTCTGCAGGCGCATCAGATCGACCACGTTGACCACGCGGATCTTCAGCTCCGGGAACGCCTCACGCAGGATCGTTACCGCGGCGAGGGTTTCCAGCGTCGGCGTATCGCCGCAGCAGGCCATCACGATGTCCGGCTCTGCCCCCTGATCGGTGGACGCCCACTGCCAGATGCCGATGCCCTGCGTGCAGTGCTTGACGGCCTGCTCCATCGTCAGCCACTGGGGGCGGGGATGCTTGGACGCGACGATCACGTTCACGTAGTCGCGCGAGCGGATGCAGTGGTCGAAGCAGCTGAGCAGGCAGTTGGCGTCCGGCGGCAGGTAGAGCCGCACCACGTCGGCCTTTTTGTTGGCCACGTGGTCGAGGAAGCCCGGATCCTGGTGGGTAAAGCCGTTGTGATCCTGCTGCCAGACGTTGGAGGCGAGCACGTAGTTGAGCGACGCGATCTTTGCCCGCCAGGGCAGCTGATTGCAGACCTTGAGCCACTTGGCGTGCTGGGAGAACATGGAGTCCACGATGCGGATAAAGGCCTCGTAGCTGTTGAAAAAGCCGTGCCGCCCGGTGAGCAGATACCCTTCCAGCATGCCCTGACACACGTGCTCGGAGAGCATGGAGTCCATCACGCGGCCGCCGGGGGAGAGGTGCTCGTCCTCGGGCAGAATCTCGCCGCTCCAGGCGCGGTCGGTCTGCTCAAATACGGGGCTGAGACGGTTGGAAGCGGTCTCGTCGGGGCCGAAGGAGCGGAAGTTGCGCTCCTTTTCATTGAGCTTGTAGATGTCGCGCACGAAATAGCCCAGCGCGGTCATGTCCTGCGCCTCCACGCTGCCGGGGAAGGGGACTTCCACCGCGTATTTGCGCCAATCCGGCATGCGCAGATCCTTCAAAAGCTGGCCGCCGTTGGCGTGGGGGTTCGCACCCATGCGGCGCGTACCCTCGGGCGGGAAGTCCAGCAGCTCCTGCACCGGCACGCCGTTTTTATCAAACAGCTCTTCGGGCTTGTAGCTCTTGAGCCAGGCCTCGATCTGGCGGATGTGCGCCTCGCTGTCGGGCTGGATGGGCACCTGATGCGCGCGCCAGTAGTCCTCGACCTTCGCGCCGTCGACGTAGTCCGGGCCGGTCCAGCCCTTGGGCGTGCGCAGCACGATCATCGGCCAGCGGGGGCGGGAGGCGTCGCCCTTTTCGCGGGCGGCCTTCTGGAATTTCAGGATGGATTCGACGCACTGATCCAGCGTGTCGGCCATCTTGCGGTGCATTTCGGCGGGGTCGCTGCCCTCGACGAAGTAGGGCGTCCAGCCGCAGCCGCGGAAGAAGTTTTCCAGTTCCTCGTGGGAGATGCGGGCGAGCACGGTGGGATTGGCGATCTTGTAGCCGTTGAGGTGCAGGATCGGCAACACGGCGCCGTCGGTCGCCGCAGAGAGAAACTTGTTGAGCTGCCAGCTGGTGGCGAGCGGGCCGGTTTCAGCCTCGCCGTCGCCGACGACGCAGGCGGCAATCAATCCGGGGTTATCCGTTACGGCGCCGAAGGCGTGCGCGAGGGAATAGCCCAGCTCGCCGCCCTCGTGGATGGAGCCGGGGGTCTCCGGCGCGACGTGGGAGGGGATGCCGCCGGGGAAGGAGAACTGCTTAAAGAGGCGCTGCATGCCCTCTTTATCCCGGGTGATGTTGGGGTAGACCTCCTGATAGCTGCCGTCCAGCCAGTCCTGCGCCACCATGGCGTTGCCGCCGTGGCCGGGGCCGGAGAGATAGATCATATCCAGATCGTATTCCTTGATTACGCGGTCAAGATGCGTGTAGACGAAATTCTGCCCCGGACAGGTGCCCCAGTGCCCGACGATCTTCTTTTTGATCTTGCCCGCCGTAAGCGGCGAGGAGAGCAGCGGGTCTTCCAAAAGATAGAGCTGGCAGGCGGTGAGATAGTTGGCGGCGCGCCAGTATTTGTCCATGACGGCAAGCTGCGCGTCGCTGGCGCGGTGAATCTTTGACATAACGGGGACCTCCTTTGTCTTTTTATTCGATGCCATTACTATACCACATTTTCGGAAAATACAACAGAGGGAAGGACGGTTTTTGTGAAAGAAGGCGCCGGGGGGCGGGAAGGGGCTCTTCACCCCGCGGCGCAGAGTTCTTCGTGCGCGTCCCAATTCCGTGTGCCTGCCGATTTGGAATATATGCCTGTGATTGTTATGGACAAACCGCGCGCAAGCGGATATACTGAAGACAAGCAGAACCCACGCGCTGCACGTCCCGGCACAGGCCTGAGACGCAGCGCATCAGAAAGGAGCATACACATGGCGATTCTATTGACCGGCGGCGCCGGGTTTATCGGCTCCCATACGGCGGTGGAGCTGCTTTGCGCCGGATACGAGGTCGTCATCGCGGACGACCTTTCCAACAGCGACGCTTCGGTGATCGACCGGATTGAGACGATTACGGGCAGGCGTCCGGCGTTTTACCGCATCAACGTGGCGGACCGCGCCGCGCTGGAGACGGTTTTCTCCGCCGAAGCGATCGACGCGGTGATCCATTTCGCCGGGTTCAAGGCGGTGGGAGAGTCGGTGGAAAAACCGCTTGCGTATTATCGCAACAATCTGGATTCCGCACTCACCGTACTCGAGGCGATGCAAGCGCATGGCTGCGCGCGCTTTATCTTCAGCTCCTCTGCCACCGTGTACGGGCTGACCGAGCAGATCCCCTATACGGAGCAGACCGAGCGGCGCGGCTGTACCAATCCGTACGGCTGGACGAAGTATATGATCGAGCAGATCCTGCAGGACGCCGCCGCAGCGGACGGCGATCTCGCGGTGGTGCTGCTGCGCTATTTCAATCCCGTCGGCGCGCACCCGTCGGGACTGCTGGGGGAGAAGCCCAGCGGCGTGCCAAACAACCTCATGCCCTACGTTACACAGGTGGCGTGCGGGATCCGCACACATCTGTCCGTGTTCGGCAACGACTATCCCACGCCGGACGGTACGGGCGTGCGGGACTATATCCACGTGCAGGATCTGGCGCAGGGACACGTTGCCGCCTACCGTTATATCTTGGAGCACAAGGGCTGTGAAGCATTTAACCTTGGCACAGGAAAGGGGTACAGCGTGCTGGAGCTGGTGCACACGTTCGAGCGGGTGAACGGTATGAAGATCCCGTATCAGATCGCGCCGCGCCGGGCGGGGGATATTGCGATGTACTACGCCGCGCCGGACAAGGCGGCGGCGGAGCTGGGCTGGCGGGCGTGCAAAACGCTGGAGGATATGTGCCGCGACGCCTGGCGCTGGCAGTGCCGGCTTCAGGCGGATGAAGAGACGTAAGCGCCGCCTGCCCGTGCCCGCACGGGCGAAGTGAAATGCTTTGCCTGCCGGGGGTATGGTACTCTGCCAAAAAGAGGAGCTGAAAAACGAAAGACACGAAAAAGCCCGCGTCATCCCTGACGCGGGCTTTTTGCACTTGTGGTTTGCCGGGTTTGGCACGCCGGCGATCCGGTCGCGCGCGTTACTTGTCGAGCTTGGCGCGCAGATCCTCCAGCGCGTCCTGCACGCCCTCTTCAAAGGTCGGGTGCGGACGGAGGACCTTGAGCATCTGTTCGACGGTCAAACCGTTGACGATCGCAGTGGCCAGCTCGGAGATCATGTCGGTTGCGTGCTCGCACATGAGCTGCGCACCGATCAGCACGCGGCTGTGCTGATCCGCCACGAGCTTGATAAAGGCGCGGTCGCCGTCGCGGATCACGGTTTTGCCGTTGGAGAACATCACGTATTTCCCCACGGCAACCTCGCGTCCCGCGGCCTTTGCCTCGTCCGCCGTAAGGCCGACGCAGGCAATCTCCGGTACGCAGTAGATGCAGCTGGGAACGGTGGTGATGTCGGTGATCCCCACGCCGCCAAGGATGCGCTCCACGCAATCGCGCCCCTGGGCGGAGGCGACGTGCGCGAGCTGAATCTTCGAGGATACGTCGCCGATGGCGTACACGCCGGGAATCGATGTTTGATAGTTCTCGTCTACCGCGATCGAGCGGCCGTTCATGGCCGGCTCAACGCCGGGGGCGAAGAGCCCCTCGGTGTAAGGACGGCGGCCGATGGCGCAGAGCACCGCCTCGCCGGAGACGGACAGCTCCTTGTCCTTATTCTTGAAGTTGACGGTCAGCGTATCCCCGTCCTTCGTGAGGTTGCTCACCAGCGAATTGGTATAGACCGAAACGCCGCGCTTTTTGAAAATCAGCGCGAGATTCTGCCCCAGCTCGCGGTCCATATTGGGCAGCAGGCGGTCCAGCCCCTCGATCACCGTTACCTTGCAGCCAAGGTCGGCATAGAACGTCACAAACTCCACGCCGATCACGCCGCCGCCAATGATAATCAGCGATTCGTACAGGTGGTCGCAGCCCTCAAGCAGTTCGTCGCTCGTGAGTACGCCGGGCAGATCCAGTCCGGGGATCGGCGGGCGCGCGGGAACCGAGCCGGTGGCGAGCAGGATATGCTCCGCAGTGATGGTCTGCTCGCCGTCCGAACCGGAAAAGCGCACCTCGCCCGGGCCCAGCACCGTGCCGACGCCGCGCAGCAAGTCGACCTTTGCGGCTTTGAACATTCCCTCGATGCCGCCGGAGAGCTTGGCGCTGACCTCGCGCTTGCGCGCGAAGATCGCGCTCATGTCAAAATGCACGTCCTGTGCGCCGACGCCGAACTTTTCGCCGCCGTTGATGCCGGCGACGATCTCCGACGAATGGAGCAGCGTCTTGGTAGGAATGCACCCGCGATTCAAGCAGGTGCCGCCCACCTCGCGGTTTTCGATTACCGCGGTTTTCATGCCCCGCTTTGCCGCGTGCAGCGCGGCGACGTAGCCGCCGGGGCCTGCGCCGATGACCAACAGTTGATAATCAGCCATGTAAAGTATAATTCCTTTCCAGATATCTTGCCCGTCGATCAGGAAAACTGATAACGCAGCACCATGTTGCGCGCCGCGGCGACCTCGTCCAGTCGGCGCACGGGCGTGCTGACCGGCGCGTCGTGCAGTGCCTGGGGATTTTCATAGGCCATGTCGTAAAGCTTGCAGTAGATATCGCAGACTTCGTCCATGAGCTCCTTGCTCTCGGTCTCGCAGGGCTCGACCATGAGCGCCTCGTGGACGATGAGCGGGAAGTACATGGTGGGCGGATGCAGGCCGAAGTCCAGCATTCCCTTGGCAAGATCGAGCGCGGAGCAGCCCGTCTCGTCGTGCAGCTTTACCAGTGTCATGACGAACTCGTGCATACAAATGCCCTCGTAGGCCATATCGAACTTGTCGGAAAGGCGGGCCTTCATATAGTTGGCGTTGAGCACGGCGCACTTCGCCGCATCCTCGATCCCTGCCTTACCCAGCGAGAGCACATAGGTCAGCGCACGGATGACCACGGCAAAGTTGCCGTAGAACATCTTCACGCGGCCGATGGACTTTTCGGGATAGTCGAAGGCGTAAACGCCGTCCTTTTTCACGACCAGCGGACCGGGCATATACTTGCGCAGGAATGCCTTGCAGCCGCACACGCCTGCGCCGGGACCGCCGCCGCCGTGCGGCGTGGCGAAGGTCTTGTGGAGATTACTATGGATGCAGTCAAAGCCCATGTCGCCCGGACGAACCACGCCCATGATCGCGTTGAGGTTTGCGCCGTCATAATAGCACAATCCGCCCGCGTCGTGGACGATCTTTGTAATTTCGAGAATGTTCTTGTCGAAGATACCGACCGTGTTGGGATTGGTAAGCATCAGACCCGCCGTATCGGGGCCGACCGCGGCGCGCAGCGCGTCAAGGTCGACGCAGCCGTCTGCGCCGGAGGGAATATTCACGACCTCGAAGCCGCACATCGCGGCCGTTGCGGGGTTGGTGCCGTGGGCAGAGTCGGGGACGATGATTTTCGTGCGGTTCAAGTCTCCCCGGTCGACATGGTACGCCTTGATGAGCATCACGCCGGTGAATTCACCGTGTGCACCGGCCGCAGGCTGGAAGGACACGTCGTCCATCCCGAAGATCTCGCACAGTGCGCCGCCGAGCGTATGGTACGCCTCCAGCGCGCCCTGCACGGTACCCTCCGGCTGCAGCGGGTGGAGCTGCGTGAAGCCCGGCAGCGCCGCCATATCCTCGTCAATCTTGGGGTTATACTTCATCGTGCACGAGCCGAGCGGATAGAATCCGTCGTTTACGCCGTGGATACGCTTGCAGAGGGCACTGTAATGACGGGTCAGCTCGTTTTCGGAAACGTGGGGCAGTCTCAGCGCTTCGGTGCGTTCGTCGGAAAGCCGTACCTCCGGCACGTCGCACGGCGGCATCAGACTTAATCCGCGGCCTTCGGCGCCCAGCTCAAAAATCAGCTTCATCTTACAGCACCTCCTTCACGATGGCAACAGCCCGGTCGAGCTGTGCTTTGCTCACAAGCTCCGTTACGCACCAGAGAATGCCGCCGTCGACGGCCTCGCCGCCGAGGATACCGGCCTGGTCGAGCGCATCAAGAATGCGCGCGCGGCAATTCGGGCACGCCACCTCGGTAACGAATTCATGGAAGAATTCGCCCGTATACTTCAGCTTACAGCCGATCTTTTCCAGCTCTGCGGCAAAATAGTGCGCCTTGGACAGGCACAGTCTTGCGCACTGCTTCATGCCGTTCTCGCCCATCGCGGCCATATACACGCCCGCGGTGAAGGCGCACAGCGCCTGGTTGGAGCAGATGTTGGAGCTGGCCTTCTCACGGCGGATATGCTGCTCGCGTGCCGAGAGAGTGAGCACGTAGCCGGTATTACCATCCACGTCGTGCGTCTCACCGACGATACGGCCGGGCAGCTTGCGCGTCATGGCGCTGGTCGTCGCCATGATGCCCAGATACGGTCCGCCGAAAGCGGTGTCAAGGCCGAGAGGCTGACCGTCCGCGACGACGATGTCCGCGCCGCACGCGCGCGGGGTCTTGAGCAGCGCGCAGGCGATGGGGTTGACGCTCATGACGAACTTCGCGCCCGCCGCGTGGACGGCGGCACCGAGCGCCTCCGCATCCTCGATCAGGCCGTAATAGTTCGGCTGCTGCATCAAAAAGCACGCGGCGTCCGCACCGAGCGCAGCCTGCAGCGCCTCCGGGTCGGTCTTGCCGTCCTTTGCGGGGATCACGACCAGCTCGGTATTGGAAGCGAAGCAGTAGGTTTGCATCGTTTCGATGACCTGGGGGTTGACGGTGGCGGAAACGTAAGCCTTGGTGCGCTTGCGGTCCTTGCACATGGGAATCGTCTCGGCGGCGGCGGTGGCGCCGTCGTAATGCGATGCGTTGGACACGTCCATGCCGGTCAGCTCACAGATCATGGTCTGAAATTCAAACACGCCCTGCAGCACGCCCTGCGAAATCTCCGCCTGATAGGGCGTATAGCAGGTAACGAGCTCCTCGCGGGAGGTAACGGACTTGACCACGGCGGGGATAAAGTGGCGGTAGGAGCCGGCACCGCGCAGCACCGTTTTGTAAACCTTGTTCTTCTCGGCCATTGCGGTAACGGCCTCGCGCACCTCCAGCTCGCTGAGCCCGGCGGGGATATTCAGCTTGCCGTTCAACAGCATCTCAGACGGTACGCTTTGATACAGCTCATCCAGGGATTTTACGCCGACTGCAGCAAGCATTTCCGCGCGCTGCGCGGCGGTGTGGGGAACGTAGGATCCCATCTTGCGTATCATTCCTTTCTATTATAGATTGGCGCGGCCGGGCTTTCGCGGCGAAAGCCCCTGCGCGCGGGTGCGGGGATAAGTTCCGCGCAGCCGGACGACTGCGCGGAAGCAAAGATCAACTTAGCAGTTGCGATAAGCGCGGTACTCCGCGGCGGTCAGCAGCTCCTCGGTTTCGGAGATATTGCCGATCTTGGCGATCCATGCGCCGTAGGGGTCGGCATTGAGCGTTTCCGGCGCGTCGGCCAGATCCTCGTTGACCTCCAGAATTTCGCCGCTGAGCGGGCAAATTACGTCGGAAACGGCCTTGACCGATTCAATGTCGCACATGGCGGTTTCCTTCTCGGTTGCGTCGCCGACGACGGGCAGGTTGATGAACACCAGATCGCCCATTTCGCTCTGGGCATAGTCGGTGATGCCGACGAGGGCGGTGCTGTCGTCCAGGAACTTGACCCATTCGTCGCTTCTGGAATACTTCAGTTCTTCAGGGAAAGTCATCGTTTTGTCCTCCTTAATATGTTATGTGAAAGTACTTAACCGTTCTTACTGTGCCTTGTAAAACGGCATCTTGACGATCTCAACCTCGACCATGCGGCCGCGGACGTCGGCATTGAGATGCTTGCCGATTTCGATTTCCTCGACGTTGATGTAGCCCATCGCAACGCCCTTGCCGATGTACGGACAGTGCGTGCCAGAGGAGACGAAGCCGATCTTACGCCCGTCCATCGTGTACAGGTCGCAGTGCTCGCGCGGGATACCGCGGCCGACGACCTCCATCCCGATGCGCTTGACCGTTGGCGCGCCGAGGGCGGCGATTGCATCGCGGCCGATGAATTCCTTGCCGTCCAGTTTGCACGGCAAGCCCGCCATCTTGGGCGTGATCTCGTCGTTCATCTCGTGGCCGTAAAGCGGCATGGACGCCTCCAGGCGCAGCGTGTCGCGCGCGCCGAGACCGCAGGCGATCAGCCCGTCGTCCTTGCCTGCTGCAAGCAGGGCGTTCCACAGCGCGACGGTATCCTCCGCCTTGCAGTAGATTTCATAACCGTGCTCTCCGGTGTAGCCGGTCTGGGAGACCATGGTAACGATATCGCCCGTGGGCAGGTGCAGCGTTACGCCGTCGCGGAAGGTGTAGTACTTCGCGGGGATATCCTCCTCGGCGCACAGCTTTGCAAGGATCGCGCGGGACTTCGGCCCCTGCAGCGCGAGCTGACCGAACAGGTCGCCCTCGTCCTTGTAATCCACGTCGCCGAAGAGATGGCTTTCGACCCAGGCGGCGTCCTTGTCGCGGTTGCCTGCGTTTACGACGATCATATAGTCGTCCGCTGCATAACGGCAAATGACGAAATCGTCCACGATGCCGCCGCGCTCATTGCAGAACATACCGTATTTTACCTGTCCGTCCACCATGCCGGAGATGTCCGTGGTGATGAGTTTTTGGACGTTGGCGACGGCCTCCGGTCCGCGCAGGCGCAGCTCGCCCATGTGCGATACGTCGAACAGCCCGGCGGCCTGACGCACGGCCATATGCTCAGCAATCACGCCGGTGGGATACTGCACCGGCATCAAAAAGCCGCCGAACTCGACGATCTTTGCACCCATGTCCACGTGGGTCTGATACAGCGGGGTTTTCCGTTCCATAGAAATGCCCTCCATTCGATCTAAAAAATTTTTGTTGAACGCAAAAAAACAGAAACGCGAAAAATCCCCCCTTGGGATTTCCTGCGTCTCTGTGCTTTTACCTGAGAGTTTCACGCGGAAGGTCGCGCTTGCCCCTACGGTGCATGAAATCATGCTTTCCAGAGCTTCGTCCCGGTCCAGTCGGCGGCAAGCCAACGCTTCTGGGCCTTTCATCCGAAAACGATATGTACTTGTTCCTTTATGAAAAAAAGTAAAGGGAGACTTTACCTTTAAAATATTAGCATTTCCGGTGTGATTTGTCAAGAGGCGAGTTTCGGTGCAAGCGAAGACTTTTCATGCAAATTCGGGCGCTTTGGCGTCCCCGTGCCGCCCCTCTTCCCGCAGTGCATCGACAGCCGAAAAAAAGGGAGAAGACCGGCATAGCCGGTCTTCTCCCTTGCGTTTTTGGCGTTTTTGCGTTTTGGCCGCCGGTCTCAGTTGTTCACCACTTCGCCGGGGTTCGAGGCGGAGTGGGCCGTGGACCAAGCCTTTTCAAACGCAGCCCAGTCGCGCACGGGCAGCAGCTTCTGCCAGATCTCGTGCGCGCTCGTCGTCGT
>CAMZIO010000046.1 GCA_947307255.1 uncultured Clostridia bacterium
CGGCGCCGACGCCCGCTCCCACGCCCACGCCTGCGCCGACGCCCGCTCCCACGCCCACGCCCGAGCCCACGCCGACGCCGGAGCCCGTTCCGGTCGGCGTCGATCTCGGCTCCGGCAAGGTCCGCTCCAACACCGGCGTCGCGCTGAATCTGATCGCCGAGTGGAGCGCTGTGTCCGCCGAGGGCAACAAGGCGGTCGTCACCGTGTCCGTCAGCTGCGAATCCGCCAGCGCCTCTTTCAGCGCGCACCAGGTGCATCTCATGCTCGGCGACAAGACGGCCACGCTGACGCAGCCGGCCATGTCGATCGAGGGCAACCAGAAGGTCCTGACGCCCTTCGGCAGCTGCAGCTTCACCTTTGAGCTGCCCGAGAGCGGCGCCCTCACGCTCCCGCTCGCGGTCGAGTGGCAGTGCGGCGGCATCACCTACAGCGGCGTGACGCTCGACGTGATCGAGTGCGGCGGCAATGTCACGCTGAAGGCGGCCTGACCGCGTTTTACAACAAACTCAAAAGCGGGGCTGCCCTGTGCATCTCCGTTTTGATCGGAGGAACGAAACATGACCGAGCTGTCCCGCGAGATCCTGCGCGACTGGCAGGTGCGCAAGACCAAAGCGCAGAAGCTGCGCTTCATCGAATTCATGCAGGGCCGTCTGCCCGGGCTGCGCGTGGAGGAGGGCGGCACGCCCCGCTGCCGCAACCTGGTGCTGGGCGATCCGGAGAGCGCCGAGGTGGTCTTCACCGCGCACTACGACACCTGCGCCCGCCTGCCCTTCCCGAATTTCATCACCCCAAAGAACATCGTGTTCTATCTGCTGTATCAGCTGCTGATCCTGCTGCCCTTCTTCGTGCTGGCGGGGCTGCTCGCTTTTCTGACGATCCGTCTGGGCTTCTACGCGCCCGGCGCGATGATGCTCTCCTTCGTGCTCGCCATGGGGCTGATGCTGTGGATGTTCGTCTTCGGCCCGGCCAACCCTCACACCGTCAACGACAACACCTCCGGCGTCGTGACGCTCTGCGAGCTGATCGGCGCGCTGAGCGAGGAGGAGCCGGGGCGCTGCGCCTTCGTCTTCTTCGACCACGAGGAGAGCGGGCTCTTCGGCTCGGCTTACTTCGCCTCCCGGCACAAAAAAGCCATGAAGGACAAGCTGCTGATCAACTTCGACTGCGTCTCCGACGGCGACCATTTCCTCTTCATCCAGAGCGGGAAGGCCAAAAAGCGCGCCGGCGCGGCCCTCGCCGGGGCCTTTGTCGATACGGCGGACAAGCAGGTGCATCTCGCCGGGCCGCTCGGGGCCTTCTACCCCTCCGACCAGGCCAACTTCCGCTGCGGCGTCGGCGTCGCGGCGCTGAACAGGCACCCGGTGCTCGGCCTTTACATGACGCGCATCCACACCGCGAAGGACACGGTCTGCGACGAGCGCAATTTCGCCTTCCTCGTCGAAGGCGCGCGGCGCTTCCTGCGGCTGTACGAAAGCGATTGACGAAACGGCAGGCCTGATGGTATCATGGGCCTGCCGATTTTGATACAGAGAGAGGATCGCCATGCGCACACAGGAACAGGTCAACGAGATCGTGCGGCTGCTGCTGGAGGAATACCCCGAGGCGAGCTGCACGCTGGACTGGGGCAAGGACTACGAGCTGCTGTTTTCCGTCCGGCTCGCGGCGCAGTGCACCGACGAGCGGGTCAATCAGATCACGCCCGCGCTCTTCGCGCGCTTCCCGACGCTGGAGAGCTTCGCGGAGGCCGACGTGGCCGAGGTGGAGAAATACGTGCACTCCTGCGGCTTCTTCCGCGCCAAGGCGCGCGACATCGTCGCGTGCGCGCAGGTGCTGCTTGAAAAGCACGGCGGGAAGGTGCCCGCCACGATGGAGGAGCTGACGGCTCTGCCCGGCGTCGGGCGCAAGACCGCCAACCTCATCCTCGGCGACGTGTTCCGCGTCCCCGGCTCGACCGTGGTGGACACGCACTGCATCCGGCTGTCCAACCGGCTCGGCCTCGTGGACGGCCTCAAGGAGCCGGAGAAGATCGAGCGGGCGCTGCGGAAGATCCTGCCGCCGGAGCACTCGTCCGACTTTTGCCACTGCGTCGTGCTGCACGGCCGCGCCGTCTGCGACGCGCGTAAGCCGCGCTGCGAGGCCTGCTGCGTCCGGCATCTGTGTCAGTATTTTTCAGGCTGAACATATTTAAGGAGAATGGAAATGACCAATCAGGAAAAATGGAAAAAGCTCTCCGCGCTGCTCGATGAGATCGAGGCCTACGGCCGCTGCCTCGGCAAGGTCAGCTTTGACATGGAGTGCTGCGCGCCCGAGGAGGGCATCGAAAAGGCCGGCGAGGACATGGCGATCCTCGGCAAGCGGCTGCACACGATGACCCATTCCAAGACCTATCAGAAGCTCGTCGTCGAGCTGCATGAGGACAGCGAGGGCCTCACCCCGGTGCAGAAGAAGTCGGTCGAGCACCTCTACGACGACTACGCGAAGGAGAAGAACATCTCCGCGAAGCTCGCCTATGAGATGGACCTCGCCTCCAGCAAGGCCTACGGCGCCTGGCTGAAGGCCAAGAAGGCAAGCGATTTCTCCCTGTTCCGCGACTCTCTCGCCGATCTGATCCGCTATCAGCGCATCGCCGTCGGCCTGCGGGACGAGAAGAAGGCGACGGTCTACGACACCTGTCTGGACGACATGGAGAAGGGCGGCGGCATCGCGCAGCTCGACGCGTTCTTCGCCGCGCTCAAGGCGCGCATCGTGCCGCTGCTGGCGCGGATCGTCAAAGAGGGCAAGCCCATCCGCGAGGATTTCATGAGCCGTCCGGTGCCCGTCCCGGCGCAGGAGGCCATGTCCCGCTGGCTCCTCAGGCAGGAGGGCCTGCGCGAGAGCGCGCTGGTGCTGATGACGACCGAGCACCCCTTTACCACCAACTTCGGCAATCACGACGTGCGCGTGACGACGCACTATCACGAGGACAGCTTCATCTCCAACGTCTTCACGACCCTGCACGAGGGCGGCCACGCCCTGTTCATGCAGAACGAGCCGCAGGAGCTGTACGACCAGCACTGCAGCGACAACATGTCCAACGCCATGCACGAGACGATCTCGCGCTTCTATGAAAACCTCATCGGCCGCAGCGAGGCCTTCCTCGCCTTCGCCGCGCCCAAGCTCCGGGAGCTCTCCGGCGGCGTCTTCGACGACATCTCCGACCGCGAGCTGTACGAGGCCGTGAACATCGCGCGGCCCTCCCTCATCCGCACCGAGGCCGACGAGCTGAGCTACTGCCTGCATATCCTGATCCGCTACGAGCTGGAAAAGGCCTTCGTCAACGGCGAGATCACGGTCGACGAGATCCCCGCGCTCTGGAACGCGAAGTATAAGGAGTATCTCGGCGTCGAGGTGCCGGACGACGCACGCGGCTGCCTGCAGGACGTGCACTGGTCGAGCGTCTACTTCGGCTACTTCCCGTCCTACGCGCTCGGCAACGCCTACGGCGTGCAGATCCTGCGCGCGATGGAGAAGGACTTCGACGTGTCCGCCGCCGTGCGCGAGGGCGAGCTGCTCCGCGTCCGCGACTGGCTGACCGAAAAGGTGTTCTCCATCGCCTCGCTGACGACGCCGGACGAGTGGATCCGCGCGATCACCGGCGAAAGCCTGAATCCGGGCTACTACCTCAATTATCTCGAAGACAAGTTCACCCGGCTGTACGGGCTGAAATGAGCATGAAAAAGGAAAGCGGCTGTGCAAAAGCACAGCCGCTTTCCTTTTGTGTTCAGACCAGCTTCCCGGCCTGCTCGAACACGCCCCGCAGATGCGCGGCGTATTCGTAAACGGGGCTGTCCGCCCGCGGCAGGGCGACCGCGTAACGCGTCTCCCGCGGCTCCTCGCCGGTGAGCACGTCCCACAGCGCGTCCAGATTCCCTCCGAACCACTCCGGCAGCTCCATCCCGCCGCGGAGCGCTCCGTAAAGCTCCGCGCGCGTTTCGCAGTCCAGCAGCTCGATCACGCGGCCGCCTGTCAGCGCGCCGAGCAGGCCCCTGCAGCCCTCCGTCACGTCCGCCCAGGCCGTCTCGAAATCGCGGGTGTACCAGGGGTCGGCCACGTTCTCGCCGGGCCGCCCGGCATAGTCGAGCAGCAGCTTCAGCTTTCCCGCTTCATCCTCGCCGAAGAGGCGGCGCATGCCGCGAAGGTTGTACGCGTCCATGCCGAGGATGAGGTCGAAGTCCTCATAGTCCTCCGCGCGCAGCAGCCGCACGGTCTTGCCGGCGCAGCCGATGCCGTGCTCCGCGAGCAGACGGCGCGCCGGGGGATAGACCCCGTTGCCGAGCTCCTCCGCGCTGGTGGCCGCGGAGGCGATCTCAAAGCGCTCCGCGAGCCCCGCGCGCGCGCAGAGGTCTTTCATATACAGCTCCGCCATCGGACTGCGGCAGATGTTGCCGTGGCAAACGAATAGTATTTTTATCATCCTCGAAAAACCTCAAAAAAGCCCTAAAATCAGCCATTTTCCGGCTAATTCCTCACTTCGTTTCGTGGCATCTGGTGGCACCTCGTGGCATGGAAAAGTGCAAAAAAGGTGTAAAATAAGGTGTAAAACCATTGCGTTTACACCTCGGCTTTTTCAGCCTGCACTCATGCGCTTCACTTCGGCCTGTGCGTCTTCGAAGCTGACATGGGTATAGGTGTTCAGCGTAACGCTGATGTCGCTGTGGCCCATGATGTATTGCAGCGTTTTGGGATTCATCCCGTTCTTTGCCATTTTGGAGCAGAACGTGTGCCTGCAAACATGGGGCGTGATCTTCGGCAATTGCACCTTATAGATCTTATTGTACTTCTCTACGATATGCTGGAAATACTTCTCCCAATGGAGCGCGACCATCGGCATCCCGTTCTTATCAAGGAAAAGGAATCCGGAATGTCCGTCAATGATGGGTTCGATCTTCGGCTTTGCGCGCGCATCAAGGATCTTTCGGAAGCAAACCTCAACTTCCGGCGTCATAGGTACCATGCGCTTTCCGCTTTCGGTCTTGGTGTCCTCAATCACATATTCCATCTGCGACGTGCGCAAAAGCTGATGGTCAACGATGATCTTATGGCCGTTGAAATCAACACTGGCCCTGGTAAGCCCGCAAAACTCGGAGATCCGCAGACCGGTATGAAGCAGGATGTAGATCCCGTCATAGTAGCGGCAGAAGTGCTTGTCGCCTTTGATGAAGGCCAAAAACCTGCGCTCCTGGTCCCGTGTGATGGCCTCTCTTGTCACGCTGTCATTCACAATGACGGTGGCAAGCTCGAAGTCAAAGGGATTCTTGCGGATCAGATCATCATCGACGGCCATGCGGAAAGCCGGAAGCAGCACACCACGGATCGTATGGATCGCGCTGTAGCTTTTGCCCTGTTCCTGCTGCAATTTGATCAGCCAGATCTTCGCGTCGGATAGCTTGATTTTATCAATGCGCCGACTGCCCATCGGGTCTTTTTCTAAGAAGTTGGTCACAGTCTTATAGCCGGCTCTTGTAGAATCGCGCACTCCGGTCTTGGTGGATATATATCGTTCGACCAGCTCCAACACGGTATAATTTCCTCCGTTGGAAACGATCTGGTTGAACAAGTCCGCCTGGATCTTACGCTCCTTTTCCCGCAGGGGAATGTCGTTCTTCCTCCCGTCGGGCGTGCGGTCATTCTTATCCAGTCTCCAGCTATAAACATATCGTACCTGTCCCGTGTGATCCAGATACTTGAAACGATACCTCCCATCTGCAAGCTGCATCTCACCGTTATGCAGGATGCGGTTTCTGCTGTCTCTTCTTTTTTCACTCACATGGCGGCTCCTTTCTGAAAAAAGCAGCCCGCCATGACAACCTAACTATATCACATGGCGGGCCTCTTGTCACGACTCAAAGTGCACTGGCATTGTCCAAATACGTTTCAAACTGACGGCGCTTTATCAGGACGTGTCTGCCGATCTCCAGAAAGAAATCCCCGCTGGGATTATCCGCGATGATCTACCGCAGTTTCTTTGTTCCAATCCCGTAATAGCGAGCCACCTCGTCGATCCCGATCGTGTACTTCCGATAGGTCGGGACAATGACAGCATTTGCTTCCTCGGGAAAAAACCCGCTCTCATCCATACCATCTATCTTGCGATTATTGACGATCTCCATCAGCGATCTCTTCCTTTCAAATAATTCTCGTTACTTTCTTTTTCGTGTCGCATGCAATTGGGATATAAAAATCCGTGGCCTCCGGCAGCGCTCCCGGTGGTCACGGATGAATTATTTGTTCAAAAAATACCCGCAGCGCATTTGCAAAAATGGGCTGCGGCTGTGAGATTTTTTAATCGAACCATGCGGGCTTGGGGTGCGTTAACCCCAACAAGTGCCGGATGACACAAATTCATTTTTGGCGGCCGCGGCGAAACTTGCTCTTGGCAAGGCTTGGTCGCGGAACGAACAGGCAAAAACGAATAAATGACAGACGGTGCGAAACTTGCTCTAAGCAAGAGATGCCAATTCCGGGCATAAAAAATAGCCGGTTTCACAGAAGTCACTCTGTAAAATCGACATCCCTTGTGCTATAATTTAATTTGTGATTTTAGACGCTGCGCCCAGTTCTATGCCGACGCTGCGATTCAAGAAATATCCATCAACTTAGGGGACAAAGACCGTACTTCTTAGGGCAGTATGTGCTGAACGAGGCGAAAAAAGCATTATGAAACAATTCCCCAAGGAATGAGTTCTTCACTCGTCTCTTGGGGGATTTGTTATTTCAGGAACAACGAATTATGATCTAAAATGTTTTTTAGCCTAAAAGCGAGCGTGTTGACAATTGTATACACTTGTGTTATTCTGTATACAAACAAACTACGGAGGTTTATAACATGGATAACAACAAATTAGTTATCTCTCCGCGGAAGTATAAGGGGGAAACATCTGTTGTCTCTGCGCGACTTCCCGTTGAGATGGTAAAGGCTCTCGACCAAATTGCTGAAAACACAGGAAGGAACAGAAACGAGATCATCACTCTTTGCTTGGAATTTGCAGTAGACAATTTAACAATAGAAACAGCGTAAATGCTTGGGTAGGAGGATAATACTATGGGTATCTTGCGTGCTTTCAAAGACGCGGTTGCGTCAACCTTTGCGGACCAATGGAAAGAAATTGTAACTGCCGGTGAATTTGATGAGCATACACTGGTTGCCCCAGGCATTATTAAAACACGAGACAAAGGCCGTGGCACAAACAATCTTGGGTCTGAAGGAGTTATTTCCAACGGCTCAAAAATCTTTGTGCCGGAAAACACGGCAGCATTTGTGTTCAATCAGTCCGCTATTGAAAACATTGTTCTTCTCCCTGGCGGCTATGAATATCTTGACGGCGATGAAAGTGTCTTTAATAGAGACGGCCTTATTAAGCCGATCACAAAGCAGATCAAAAAGCGTTTTGGTTTTGGGGGCATTACTCCCGATTATAAGCAAATCGCTTTTGTGAATTTGCGTGAGATAAGAAACATTAAATTTGGTACAGCAGGGCCGCAGATTTACCACGATCCAGCATACGGGATTGATCTTGAAGTACACGCATGGGGATCGTTTTCAATCAAGATTACCGATGCAGAGTGTTTTATAAAGAACTTTGTCCCCCCTCATGTTAATTCTTATTCGATTGATGATCCAAAGGCAAATAGACAGATTGTTTCTGATTTTCTGCAATCTTTCTCTGTTGCGCTCAATTCTATGTCTACAACTTATCGCGTATCCCAGCTTGTTTCACTTGAAAATGAAATGACTACTCTTATAGCTAATGATAAGCTCAATGCTGGAAGCTGGAAAGAACGCTTTGGATTTGAACTTGTCAAGGCAACGATCAATAGCATTGAACTGTCTGATGATTCTAAAGAAATCCTCAAACAGTATGCCGCTAAAAAGGTTGATCTTGGCGCATACAGCGACATTCCGCAAAAGGCGTCTGATATTGCGGCTCAGCAGAAGATTGCACAGGGTATTCAAGACAACGGCCTCGGAAATATGGGCGGTATGATTTTCGGTATGAATATGGCTCAAAACCTGGGCTTAAATGCTGGATTAAACGCAGGTGCGAAACCGTCCTCCATAGATCAGCAGTTGGAGACCGTCAAGAAGCTAAAAGAAGCGTTGGATGCTGGGATTCTGACGCAAGAGGAATTTGATGCGAAGAAGAAAGAGGTTTTAGGTCTATAAGCATCCTTCCAAATAGATTGAAAGACGGAGGCTGTAAATGAACTCGACCACATTGATTTGTAAGCAGTGCAAAGCTCCTTTGGAATATGAAGAAGGAAGTGCAATACTGCGTTGCCCGCATTGTGGGTATACCGAGAAAATCGACGAAAGCGATCCCATAACAATAGAAAGGATACGTGCCAAAACGAAAAAAGACATAGAGCTTGGAAAAAGCAAAATAGAAAAAGAAGCTAACCTCGAAGCGAAAAAGCTCAATATCGAGGAAAAGAACATTGGCTTGAAAAAAGTTAAACTCATAATTGGCATCATTCTCTCTCTTGCTTTAGTTGGGTTAGTCGTTTACGGTGTTTACGCGATTCAGCACAAGGGGAAAATACGCATCAAGCAGTCCTCTGATTATTACATCGGAATGGATTATCAGTATGCGCACAAGCTCCTTGAAGAAGCTGGCTTCGAGCGGATTGGGGACAGTCCGCAGGCGACTCTGTCTAAAAAAGAAGAAGAGTTGATAGGAAAAGTCATTAGGGTATCTATTGATGGCAATCCTACCTTTGAAAATGGTTGGTTCGCAAAAGACGCTACTGTAACCATATACTATGGCGTTTTAGATCCCGCCCGTGCAAATGATATTCGTATGCCATTATCCAGAACTGATTGTATTGGGAAAAACTATCAGACGATCGTGGATAAACTGACAACCGAGGGATTCCATAACATAAAGATCGTTCCCTATGCCGATTTGAGCATGGATAGACAAGATGAAGATGGAAAAATCACAAGAATAACAATCAATAACAGCGAGGTCTTTTATTTGGGAGATTACTTTGCTGCAGATTCGATCATTCAGATTGACTATCACACAATAGATCCCGAAAGAATGGCAGATGTTATGATTCCTGCAAGCTATGATAGTTTTACGGAAACAGACTATTTAGATACTTGCCGGGAATTTCTAAAAGCAGGTTTTACAAACATAACTTTAATCCCTAAATATGATGTTAGATTCTATGAAGGATCAAAAAGCGGTGTTGTTCAGTCAATTACAGTTAATGGCGAAAGCACATTCATTAGGGGCGTTTGGCTCCCTTATGATACAGAAGTAAGAATTACATACCGGACGAAAGACCTCGATTATGTTGGGAAGAACTACGAGGAAATCGGGAAAATGCTTACTTCGATGGGCTTTTTCAACATCGAATATGAGCCGCTTAATGATCTTGGGATTAAAGAGCTAAAGAAAGACGGCGAGGTTGTAAGCGTCAGAATTGGCGAAGTCGAGCTGAGCGAGGTATCAGAACTTAATCTTTTGATGCCTATTATTATCAAATACCATTCAGAACAGCAGGCTGATAACGACCAAGTCAAAATTACAACAGCGTCAAAGGATTTAGCCGGCGAGGACTATGAAAGTGTAGTATCTGCGTTAAAAGCGATGGGCTTTACTCGTGTTAAAGCGGCTGCTTTGGAAGATCTCTCGAATGAGATTATCCATAAAAGCGGGACTGTGAGCGAGGTGTCGATTGGCGGGGTTACAAAGTTTTCAGTTGGAGAAATCTTTGATAAAAATGCTGAAGCTATTGTTTCTTATCATTCTCTAAAGCCTCAACCAACTCCTTCACCTGAGCCGCAAGCCGGAGAAGGTCAAGTTAAAATTACGGTAAAGCCGAAAGACCTAAAGGGCAAAGACTATCAAGAAGTCCTCGCTATTTTGCAGGAAATGGGCTTCACAAACATCACAACAAATCCTTTGGGTGATTTGAAAAAAGGCTGGATTTATGATGACGGCGAAGTGAATGAGGTATCAATCGGGGGCAAAACAAAGTTTTCAATTAATGACATATTCGATGCCGATGTAGAAATCATTATCACTTATCATTCGTTTCCATAATGAACGGCTATAACAACAATACCGAGGATTCCTCTTTGCAAATATCTATCTTTGGGTATTAGCTGTAACACTGCGCAGTCAACTGTTTTCTCCAACACTGAAGAACAAGCGAGTTAAGGGGGCAACTTTTGCAAAATCGCAAAAAGTTGCCCCCTTAACTTGATATTTTCGGAGAATTCGGATATACTATCAGCGAGGTGATTCCATGAACATCTATAAACGGGAGAAGTATCTTCGCCGCTTG
>CAMZIO010000047.1 GCA_947307255.1 uncultured Clostridia bacterium
TTATCTTCCCCCAGTAGAACTGGGGGTTTATTTCCACGTCTAAAGACGCCAAACAAAAGCGGGTCGGCTGCGCCGACCCGCTTTTTTCATGCCGTTTTCGTAAAGGTACACACACCGAGTTCCTCCGCGCGCGTAAAGCCCAGCGAGCGATAGAACGCATCGTGCTCCGGCGTGTCGTCGGTCATCAGGAAGATCTGATAAACCGCGCCGCAGCGCGCAAGCAGCGCGCGCATCAGCGCCGTGCCGACGCCTTGCCGCTGCCGCTCCGGCCGCACCAGCAGATCCTGCACCAGCAGCACCGACGCCCCGTCGCCCGCCGCGCGCACAAGGCCGATCAGTCTCTCGCCGTCATAGGCGCTCATCACTGCCAGCGAGCCAGCATAGGCGCGCCGCAGCATCGCCGGATCGCGTGTGTAGTTTGTCCAGCCCACGCTCTCATACAGGGCCAACACCTCTGCTTCACAGTAATCGGCGTATTGCTTGATCGTAAGATCCATGTTCGCACTCCTTTTCAACGATTTGGAAAGGATCAACGAATCAAATTGCGAATCCCCATACGCCCCTCCTTACTCAGATATCCAGCTCAGGCGGCACGTCGATCTCCTCTCCGACGTACCGGCCGTTTTTCTTTCTCTGGCGCACGCACTCGCTGAGCAGATACTCGATCTGCCCGTTGACGCTGCGGAAATCGTCCTCCGCCCAGGCGGCGATGGCGTCGTAGAGCTTGGGCGAGAGCCGCAGCGGCACCTGCTTTTTCCCGTGTCTTTCCTCTGCCACGGCAATCACTCTTTGTATTTGACCGCGGTACCATAGGCGATGACCTCCGCCGCGCCCTGCATGATCGCGGAGGAGGCGTAGCGCACGTTCACCACGGCGTCCGCGCCAAGCTCTTCAGCCTCCTGGCACATGCGCTTGGTGGCCAGCGCGCGGGCCTCGTTCATCATCTCGTTGTAGGCGGAAAGCTCGCCGCCGACGAGAGTCTTGAAGCCCTGCGTGATATCGCGGCCGATGTTTTTGGTCTGGATCGTGCTGCCCTTGACAATGCCCAGCAGCTCCAGCTCTTTGCCGGGAACGTAGTCGACGTTAACGATAAGCATAAAATCTCTCCTCTCCTTATCCTGCGGTTCAGTATTGGTCGAGGTCGTCCTCCTCGCCGCTGTTGATCTCGCGGATGCGCTGCACGAGCACGCAGATCACCACGCCGCACAGCAGCAGCGGCACGATCCACAAAAGCGCACGGACCGGGCGGGAGACGACCAGCCATTTGGAAATTCCGACAAACAGGCCAACGTAATACAAAATCAGCAATCCTGCGATAACCGTCGGCGCAATATACTTTTTATACCGCATCAATACAGGCTTCCCGAATTGACCACCGGCTGCGCGTCGTGGTTGCCGCACAGCACCACCAGCAGGTTCGACACCATGGCCGCCTTGCGCTCCTCATCCAGCTCGACCACACCGTTCTTGTTCAGCCGATCCAGCGCCATTTCCACCATGCTGACCGCGCCGTCCACGATCATCTTGCGCGCGTCGATGATGGCGCTGGCCTGCTGCCGCTGCAGCATGACCGCCGCGATCTCCGGCGCGTAGGCAAGGCAGGTGATACGCGCTTCCAGGATCTCCAGTCCGGCGTCCGCGACCTTGCTCTGGATCTCGTCGCGGATGCGCCGGGCCACGACCTCGCTCGACCCGCGCAGACTTCCCTCGTCCGCAACGCCGTCGCCCGTGGTGTCCACGTTCTGCGCCACGTCATAGGGGTAGATGCGCACGATGTTGCGCAGCGCGCTGTCGCACTGCAGGGAAAGGTACTCCTTATAATTGTCCACGTCGAATACCGCCTTGGCCGTGTCCACCACGCGCCACATCACCGCAATGCCGATCTCCACGGGGTTGCCGAGGCAGTCGTTGATCTTCTGGCGGCTGTTGTTGAGCGTCATGATCTTCAGTGAGAGCTTCTTGCTGTTCACCTCTGCCAACGGCACGTTCTGCCCGGCCACCGTAGCGATCAGCGTGTCCTTTATCCCGTTGTCCACGTCGCCGCTCTGGTTGAGCCTGGTCTTCGCCGCCGGATTCACCGCCGCGCAGAACGGGTTGACCCAGTAGAAGCCCTCTCCCTTGAGCGTGCCGACGTACCGGCCGAACAGCGTCAGCACCAGCGCCTCCTGCGGCTTGAGCACCTTGAGCCCCAGCAGCAGGATCCAGCCCAGTGCCAGATAGATTATACACGGCACGATCAGCGCAGGATGTGCGCCGTTGATTCCGATCACCATCAAAACGATGGCCGCTGCGTACAGCGCCAGCGTCAGCAGCAGCATCGGCATCCCGTTTTTCCGTTTGGTCAAAACTTTCTCTTTCATAGCAATGCCTCCCAATCCGTTGATCTGCCTTTTCGTCGCATTCCATGCCGCCGGCAGATATGATATCTTTTTAATATCACATTGTCATCACACTGTCAAGGAAAAATTTGTTTTTTCCGAAAAAAGACGACTTTTTAGTAAATATGACGAAGGATTCCCCGCCCCGAAAGCCTTGACAAGCCGGCGCATAAGCGGTATACTGCCAACAGTTACAAAATGTAATTATTTTGTTACAACTGCCATATACTTTGTAATAACATCGGTTCGTTTTGTAACAACCGTAACGGCGCAACCGTTTTTTCCCGCGCCGGAACGCGCGGCGTGCTCCGCGCCGCAGAAACAGGAGGAGCTTATGATATCCCAAACCCAGAAACGATTCTATTACCGGCGGGCGCGCCTTGCCGCGCTTTTCATTCTGATCGCGCTGCTTTTCACCGCCAACACCGTACCCGGCCTGCGCGCCAATGCGCTCTATCTGCTCACCGACGGGCGCTCGACCGCGGTCTACGGCGTATCTCATATTGCGGACGACCAGTTGATCGTTACCGGCGCAAAGCTTGCCGATGCAGAGTATCTGCTTGCGCAGGGGAAAAAGGTTACGATCACCTGCGGCAATGGCGTACAGTACGCCACCACCCGCGCAAACGAAACGGTCAGCACACTGCTGCGTCGCCTTCAGCTCAATCCCAAGGCGCTGGAGCGTGTGCTGGTTGACGTCTCCGGCGACGGCGTAGCGATCAAGGTCGCCTCTGACTTCACCTACTACGAAACGGAAAGCGTACCCGTGGCCCACGGCACCGTTACGAAGACGCTCTACGACCTGCCCAAGGGCGAGACGAAGGTACTGCAAAGCGGCGTGGACGGTACGAAGGACGTTACCTATGAGATCATCTACGCCGACGGACAGGCGGTTTCCCGCCAGGCTGTGGCGGAGAGCGCCGCTACGGCGGTGGATGAGATCGTCGGCGTGGGCACGCTGGTAAAGGAAGCGAAGCGCGGCGACTCGGTTGCCTCCGTGATCGACAATGCGGATGGTAGCGGCTACCTGATTCTCGCTTCCGGCGATTCCCTGCATTTCAAGAGCAAGTTGAGCGTGCGCGGCACGGCCTACACCGCCGGCGTCGGCTCGGTCGGCACCGTTACCGCCACCGGCACGAAGGTCCACGTCGGCTGCGTCGCCGTGGACAAACGGGTGATCCCGCTGGGCACGAAGATGTTCGTTACCTCCAGCGGCTATACCTACGGCATGGCCAAGGCGGAGGATACCGGCGTGCTGGGCAAATCGGTCGATCTGTATATGAACTCCTATCGGGAGTGCATGAGCTTCGGCGTGCGCAACACCACGGTCTACGTTCTGGACTGATCGAAAAAGCTAAAATCCCCGGTGCGATTCACAGGATCGCACCGGGGATTCTTTATTTCTCATTTTCCGTCCGTTCCTCCGGATGAAAATAGCGATAGATCGCCTGCGCCGTGTGCTGCGGCACCGTGCGGCGCAAATCGGCAATGCTCGCCTCGCGGATCGCCTTGACGCTGCGAAAGGCTTTGAGCAGCTGCGCCTTGCGCGCCGGCCCGACGCCGGGAATTCCGTCCAGCGCCGAGACGGTGGACGAGCGGGAGTGGCTCTCGTGGTGGAAGGTGATGGCAAAACGGTGCGTCTCCTCCTGGATCTGGCCGATCAGCGCGAACACCGCCGGATTTGCGCTCAGGTCGATTTCGCGCCCCTGTGCGGTAATCAGCGCGCGGGTGCGGTGGCGTTCGTCCTTGACCATGCCGAAAATCGGCAGGGAAAGCCCACTCTCCGCCGCAACGCGCTCGGCCACGGCGGCGTGGGTTGCGCCGCCGTCGATGAGCATCAGATCGGGCAGCGGGGCAAATTTTTCATCCCCGTCCAGATAGCGCTGCAATCTCCGCCGCAGCACCTCCTCCATGGAGGCGTAGTCGTCCGGATGCGCGGCGACCGTTTTCATCTTGAATCTGCGGTAATCCCGCTTGAGCGGCCGCGCCCCCGCATAGACCACCATAGACGCAACGATATCGCTTGCGCCGGTATTGGAGATATCGTAAGACTCGATGCGCGTGGGCGGCGTTTCCAGTTGAAGCATCCGGGCGAGCAGCGTCAGCGTGCGGCTCTCGCGCTCGGCCAGCGTGGTAACGCGCTCGACCTCCTCGCGGGCGTTGCGCTGCGCCATGGCAAGCAGCTCCGCCTTCTCGCCGCGCTGCGGCACGTGTATGCTGACCTTGCGCCCCGCGCGCTCTCCGAGCAGCGCGGCAAGCTCCTGCGCATCCTCGCTCTCACAGGGCAGCAAAATCTCCCGCGGCAGTACCGCACGCGGCAGATAATACTGTGCCAGCAGCGCCGAGAGCACGGCGCTCTCCGCCTCGTCGACCGGCGCGGTGAACACGTCCGTCTCGCGTCCGGTTACGCGCCCGTCCTCCACGTGGATCAGGGCAAAGCCGCTCTTCGCCGCGCCGCGGTACACGCCCCACACGTCCGTATCCGCGCAGATGCCGGCAATGACTTTTTGCCGCTTTCCCAGCAGTTCGATTGCGGCGATGCGGTCGCGCAGGGCGGCGGCCTGCTCAAAGCGCATCGCGGCGGCCTCCCGCTCCATCTCCTCGCGCATGGTGCGGGTGAGCTGGCGGTAATGTCCGGAGAGCAGCTGCGTCGCCTGCTCGATACGGCGGGTATACTCCGCCTCGTCCGGCACGCCGCGGCAAAAGCCGTCGCAGCGGCCCATGTGGTGGTTCAGGCAGGGGCGCTCCCTGCCGATATCGCGCGGGAACACGCGCGAACAGGTGGGCAGCTTGAACGCGGCGCAAACCGCATCAATCGCGCTGCGCGTCTCGCTGCGCCCGCCGAAGGGCCCGAAGTATCGCGCGCCGTCGTCCGAGGGGCGGTTGGCCATGGAAAATCGCGGGTAACGCCCCCGCCCCAGGCGCACGAAGGGATAGCCCTTGTCGTCCTTGAGCAGGATATTGTAGCGCGGCATATGCTGCTTAATGAGCGAATTTTCCAGAATCAGCGCCTCAAATTCCGAGGAGACGAAGATGGTGTCAAAGTGGTCCACCTGGGCTACCATACGCCGCGTCTTTTCATTGTGTGAAGCGCCCTCCTGGAAGTACTGGCTCACTCGGTTTTTCAGTTTCTTTGCTTTTCCGACGTAAATTACCTTCCCGGTTTTGTCCATCATCAGATAGACGCCGGGAGCGCGCGGCAGGTCATTTGCCTTTTCACGCAGTTCCGCTCTGGTCAAACCGATCGCCCCCCTCTCGCAGCGCGGACAAGTGAAGGCGGCTTCGCTGTCGCAAAGCCGCCTTGTGATCCGTCAATCTTTTACTCGCCAAAGCCGTTGTTTGCCAGCTCGCACAGCGCATCGACCGCTTCCTTTTCGTCGATACCGTCCGCCAGCAGTGTGATGGTGCTCCCCTGCACGATGCCGAGGGACAGCACGCCCAGCAGGCTCTTTGCGTTTACACGGCGCTCATCCTTCTCGACCCAGATGCCGCTTTTGAATTCATTGGCCTTCTGGATGAAGAAGGTTGCAGGGCGGGCGTGAAGACCGACCTCGTTATGGATCGTTACATTCTGGGTATACATATCGAAACTCCTTTTTCAAAGAATCCACTGAACTACCTGCTTTATATTATACCAGCCGCATCGTTTTCGTCAATGTTCTTTTCTGACAAACTTTCAGTGAAAATGTCAATATATGGTGTGCCTCTCTGGTAAAAATGTCCAATTTTCAGCGATCATTTCAGTTCCACCACGGTTACGCCCGCTTCGCCCTCGCCGAAATTGCCCAGCCGGAATCGCCGCACGCTCTTGTTGCGCTTGAGCATTTCGTGCACCGCCTTGCGCAGCGCGCCGGTGCCCTTGCCGTGGATGATGGTTACGCTCTCCAGGTGCGCCATCACCGCGGCGTCGATGTAATTTTCGACCACGCTCTCCGCCTCCAGCGTCTCCATGCCGCGGATATCCAGCTCCCGCGAGGCCCCCGCCGCGCGCAGCACGCGCGCCATCCCCTTGGGCGCGGACTTGGCGCTTTGGAGGATCGCGCGTTCGTCGTCCTCGATCAGGCGCACGTCCTTCGCCTTGACCTTCATCTGCAGTGCGCCCGCCTTTAATTGCAGGGTTTCCCCCTGCACGGCAAGCACTTCCGCCTGCCGCCCGGTACCGGGGATTTCTACCAGGTCGCCTGCGCAGATCGGTCGGCTGGGCGCAGGAATCGGTTCTCGCGTCTCCTCCCGCACGCCGATCGCCTCACGCGCGTCCTTGAGTCCGTGCATGATATTTGCGCGCTGGGCGTTGATCTCCTGTGCGTCGATCATCTTCTTCTGCTGCTTGCGCAGCGCGTCCAGCTCGCGGAAGGTCTCGTCCGCAGCGGCTTTTGCCTCCTGCAGGATGCGCTTGGCCTCCGCTTCGCCGCGGGTACGCGCGTTCTCCTTGGCGCGCTCCATCTGCGCGCGAAACTCGCGCGCCTTGCGCGCATCCTCCTCGCGCTGGGCGTAAAGCCGGTCGACCTCCTCCTTTTCCTTCTCCAACTGCTGGCGTTTCCCCTCAAGCTGGGTGAGCACGTCCTCAAAGCGGATGCTCTCGCTGTCCATCTGCTTTTTGGCTGTCTCGATCACACACTCCGGCAGCCCCAGGCGCTTCGAGATGGCAAAGGCGTTGGACTTGCCGGGAATCCCGATGAGCAGCTTATAGGTCGGGCACAGCGTCTCCACGTCGAACTCACAGCTCGCATTCTCCACGCCGCCGGTCATCATCGCAAAGGTCTTGAGCTCGGCATAGTGCGTGGTGGCGGCGATCTTCGCGCCGCGTTCGCGCGCGTGCTGAATGATCGCAATGGCCAGCGCCGCGCCCTCGACCGGGTCGGTGCCCGCCCCCAGCTCGTCAAAGAGGATCAGGCTGTCCCGATCCGCCTCGTCGAGAATCTGCACGATGTTTTTCATATGCGCCGAGAAGGTGGACAGGCTCTGCTCAATGCTCTGCTCGTCCCCGATGTCGGCCAGGACGCCGGTATACACGCTCACCGCGCTCCGGTCGTCGCAGGGCAGGTGCAATCCGCACTGCGCCATCAGGCACAGCAGACCCAGCGTCTTAAGGCTCACGGTCTTGCCGCCGGTGTTCGGGCCGGTGATGACAAGGGTATCAAAGGCACGGCCCAGCTCGATATCGATGGGCACGGCCTTGGCGGGGTCGAGCAGCGGGTGGCGCGCGTGGCGCAGATAGACGCTGCCGTCCGTGCGGATTTCGGGACGCATCCCGTTCATCTGATAGCTCAGTTCTCCGCGCGCGAAAATCAGATCCAGCTGCACCAGCATATCGTAGCCCCAGAGGATATCCTGCTCAAAGCCCGCCGTCTCGGCGGACAGGGCGTAGAGAATCCGCTCGATCTCCTTTTTCTCGCGCACCTCCAGCTCCTTGATCTCGTTGTTCGCCTGCACGACGCCCATCGGCTCGACGAACAGCGTCGCCCCGCTGGAGGAAATGTCGTGCACCAGGCCTGGCAGCTCGCCCTTGCACTCGGCCTTGACCGGCACGACGAAACGCCCGTCGCGCTGGGTGATCAGCGCCTCCTGCAGCACGCGCTGATAGCTGGACGAGGAGATGATCTTCTGCAGGATCGCCCGTCCCTTGGCGGCTGCGGCGCGCTTATGGCGGCGGATATCCGCCAGCTCCGGGCTGGCGGTGTCGGCAATCTCGTTCTCGTCAAGAATGGCGGTGTGAATCTTATCCTCCAGAAAGCGGTTGGGTCGCAGCGAGAGGAACATCTTGTCCAGCACCGTCGGCTCAGCCATATCGTTTAAGTACTCGCGCACGCGGCGCACGTTGGTCAAAAGCCCCGCGATATCCAGCAGCTCCCGCGTGTTGAGCATCCCCCCGCGCGCGGCGCGCGCGAGCGACTCCGCCACGCTCTTGACCCCGCCAAAGGACGGGCTCCCCCGCAGGGAAATCATCTGCCGCGCGGCGTCTGTCTGGTCCAGCAGACGGCGCACCTCGTCTGCGTCAGTGGACGGCATCAGCGCCAGCGCGCGCTCCTTTGCCGCGGCGCTGACCGCGTGCTTTTCCAGCATACTGAGCAGCTGCGGCAGCTCCAGTACGCGAATGGATTTTTCAAACAGTTCGTTCATACGTCTCTCCCATCCCGTAGTCGTTCGACCCTTCGGCACTATAATTCGTCGGTTTTGATGCTCTTATAAAAATCCAGCGTGCGGAACGAGCGCTCCAGCTGTGCCCGGGCAAAGACCTCGCATACGCGGGAAAAGCGCGCCTGCGTCTCGCCGCTGAGGGAAAAGGACAGCATCCGGCGTCTCTCGCTGTGCAGCACGTGGCGCATGGCGGCAAGCGAGCCGGGGTCCAGCGCCAGCAGTTGCTCTCCACCACCCGGCGCACACGAGCGGCAAAGCAGTACGCCCTGCTGCACGTCAAACGTCGGCTCGACCGGCGCGGTCCTGCCGCACACAGCGCACTCGTCCACCAGCGGCTCATAGCCAGAAAGCGACAGCAGCTTCAGCTCGAACGCGGCGCGCACCAGCTCGCGCGGTTTTTTCAGGGTGTCGAGCGCGTAGAGCGTATTTAACAGCAGCGTCAGCACCTCGCCTGCGGGCGTGTCCTCCGCCGTTACCGCCTCCGTCATCTCTGCGCAATACGACGCAAGCGAAAGCAGCTCCACGTCCGTGCGGAGAGCGTCAAACAGCGCAATCGTAGACGCCTCATCGAGCAGATACCACCCGCGCCGCTCGTAGAGCACCAGCTCGGAAAAGGCCAGCAGCTCGCTGGCGGCGGCAATGCGGCTGCCCTTGCGCCGTGCGCCGCGCGCAATCACCGCCAGCTTCCCCTGCTCGGCCGTGAGCACGGTGAGGATCTTGTCGGCCTCCTTCGTCTGCGTCTCGCGCAGCACGATTCCCTTGGTTACGATTCGTTCCGCCATAGTTATGTAAACCTCACAGTGGGCCCGCAGCGATCGCCAAATCTCCGAATCGCGCGGGGTATGCCGGGCGGGGTGGAATCCCCCGCCCGGCTTTGTCAATCCCGACCGCGCCGGGGAGACGACGGCTTCTCTTCCTTGGCCAGCAGGTAAAACGTCGGCTCGCCCGTGCGCAGAAACAGCTCCATATACCCGTTCATGCCACCACCTCTGTCCTTAGCATGGACGGGATCCTCGCAGATTATCGCTGGAAAGAAATAGTCTTAGTCCTCTCGATAACCGAACGAATGGATATCGTTCAAATTATCCCGCCAATTTGTACGGGGGATCTTCGATCCCCGTACAAGCGTCTGATTGAAAAAAACGGAAAATTGGCGCACGCGCCCGTCCGTGTTTTCGCTTTTCAGTCCTCTCGATAACCGAACGAATGGATATCGTTCAGATTATCCCGCCAATTTGTACGGGGGATCTTCGATCCCCGTACAAGCGTCTGATTGAAAAAAACGGAAAATTGGCGCACGCGCCCGTCCGTGTTTTCGCTTTTCAGTCCTCTCGATAACCGAACGAATGGATATCGTTCAGATTATCCCGCCAATTTGTACGGGGGATCTTCGATCCCCGTACAAGCGTCTGATTGAAAAAAACGGAAAATTGGCGCACGCGCCCGTCCGTGTTTTCGCTTTTCAGTCCTCTCGATAACCGAACGAATGGATATCGTTCA
>CAMZIO010000048.1 GCA_947307255.1 uncultured Clostridia bacterium
TTTTTACGCAAGCGCCTCGGCGGGAAAGCGGCGTAAAAATGGGTGCAGACCGGCATATGCCGGTCTGCACCCCTGCATTTTTCCGTATCGGCGGCAGTCTGCTACTGCCCGACGGTAAAGCCCTCCGCCGCACTGCCGCCGACGGTTACGCGGCTTACCGTGCCGCTGCCCGCGGCCGCGCGCAGCTCGCCGGAGGCCTCATACCATTTGCCGCCCCTCAACTGCACGGAAAAGCGCAGCGTCAGCTCAGCGTTCGGATCCTCGCCGCCAAGATCCCAGCGGGTGAAGCCGAAATGGAGGGTATCGCCCTTGCGCTGCACGGACTCATCGGCGTTCATCCCGCCCTGCGTCAAGCAGAGCTCACCGTTGCGGTAGACGTCGACGCCGACCGCAAGAATGGGTTCGTCCGTGCCGTTGACCACCTCGACCGCAAGCACCTCCTGCTCGCCCACCTCCGGCCCGCAGGCCATGGCGTATTCGTTCAATCCGGTCTTTTGCAGCAGCGCGTCCAACAGCCGCGCGCTCGTGCCGCAGTCCTTGATATCGCCGCCGAAGAAACCGGAGGCGTCGTCTGCCGTAACGGTCTTGTCCCGCTGCACACCATCCACGGTGTATGAATAGCTCACTTCGTCGAGGTTGCCCACCATCGCCAGCAGCACGTACGCGAAGGAAGTCATATCCGCCTCGCGCAGCGGCGCGCGCTCGGCGGGAACGTCCTGCCCGAGTGTCAGCGTCCAGCCATAGGGCCGCGCAGCGGTATGCAGTTCGTTGGTGTAATTCCCCAGAAAGCCCGCCAGATTCAGCGCCTCAGCCGTGCGGTTGTTCGCGCTCATATCGCCCAGATAGTCGTGGCGCGTGGCGAACACGTTGGACGCAAGCGGCGAGATCGGCGCGCCGTCGTCCCAGAGGATGCGGTCCTCCGTGCGCACCTGGCGGATCGGCTCGCTGGCAGTATAGCTGACGGGATAGCTGCCGCGATTCAGAAAGCTGCGGTACACGCCCTTCGCGTGCAGCGTCACCACGCCGTTGCTCTCCTCCAACTCGGCCTCGGAAACGGCAAGCGCTTCGTTCAGGCTGTTCAGCTCCATCGTCAGCCGCTCGTTCTGCACGTCCACCTCACTGAGCAGCTGCATGCCGTAGAGCTCCTGCCCGATCACAAAAAAGCGCACGAACAGAACGATACACACCAGCGCCGCCGCACCCAGCAGACTGCCCAGCAGCACCTTGCGGTTGCGTCTTTTGTTCTTTCTCAGAAAGTCGATCTCTTTCTCCTCATTTTCCTGCTTCTCCGGCTCGGCCTCCGGCGCGCGCATGGCGGATAGTGCTGCGCGGCAGGACTCGCAGCCCTCCACATGCGCCTCCACCAGCCGGCCGGTCATCTCGCTGGTCAGCCCGTCCACATAGGACGGCAGCAGATCGCACACCACTTCACATGGCAGATTCGTCATCATCCACCACTCCTTTCAGCATCTCTTTTCCGCGGTAGAACGTCACCCGCGCCCAGTTCTCTGTTCTCCCCTGCACCTCGCCGATCTCGCGGAAGGAAAGCCCTCCGAACACCCGCAGGTACATCACCTCGCGGTAGGGCTCGCGCAGGGCGTGCAGCCCCTTGAGCAACTCCATCCGCCGCACCTGGGAAAGCGTGTCCGCCTCGGCAGACGGCGCGTAGAGCGCCTGCTCCTCCAGCTCCTCGGTGGGTGGGTGCTTGCGGCGATAGGTGGAGAGCACCCGCCTGGCGATCGCGCACAGCCAGGTGGACAGGGCGCAGCTCTCATCGAACTGCCCGCTCGAGCGGATGGCCTGGTAGAAGGTCTCCTGCGTCAGCTCCTCCGCCGTGTCCGCGTCCCGCGTCAGCGAGAGCAGATAGCGGTACACCGTCTGCGCGTACTGCCGGTAAACCTCATCCATGGACTGCACGTGATCACCTCCTTCGTCCGTTCTGCCCTGTTGATGCAGAATAACGCCGTTTCGTTACAGGGTTTGGAAAATTTTTTGGCCTGTTGGCCTGGAAAGAAATCCGCGCTGCGGCGCGATTCACTTTTCCCGCAGCGGCAAAGGAAGAACGGGGTATTTCGGCCTCCGGGCCGAGTGAATTTTCCGGCGAGGGAAAAGTCACCAAAAGCTCGCCCGGACCGCTTCGGTCCGGGACTCCCGCTTTTGCGGGAATGCGGAGAGAATTCTTTGTGCGGACACACCAGACGGTTGTGTTTTTCCATAGACAATCGGCCTGCTTCTCGTACCGCTACCGCTCGTGCTGGGCAGACTGAAAGCTGACGCACAAGCCTGCCGGAACTGCTTCTCAGCAAGCCTGCTTAAAGGCTTCTCTGGTAAGTTTGTGCTGGGCACTTCTTCGCGTGCCGGTTAAGCGGCAGCGGACTCAGACGCTAAGTCAATTCGTCCTTGCATAGCCGATTGCCAATTTCAAAAGACTGTATGAAAGGTTTCTGGCGCACGGCCGTATTAGCGTTTCTCTTTTTGGCGGTTCGACACCGTTTTTCTCTTCAAGAAAGAGAAAAATGGGGTCGAAGCCCGTTTTCCCCTATGCTAACGCCGGAAGTTACTCAAGCTCAGGCGTGAAAGGCCCTTTCTCCGCCAATCTATCACATCTTTCCCAATCCATCAACGTTTTGTTGACGCGGAGCGAAAAAGCGGGTAAAATAGATTAACTATTACATTTATATTCCCCTTTCAGGAGGTTTTGATATGGCAGCAGCTTTTATTGACACCGCCCGCATCAGCGTGCGCGCCGGCAAGGGCGGCAACGGCGCAGTGGCCTTCCACCGCGAAAAATACGTCGCCGCGGGCGGACCCGACGGCGGCGACGGCGGCGACGGCGGCAGCATCGTCCTCGTGGTGGACGACAATATGTCCACGCTGATGGACTTTCGCTACAAGCGCAAATACGTCGCGGAAAATGGCATGGACGGCCAGGGGGCGCGCCGCAACGGCCGCGCCGGGAAGCCCCTGACGATCCGCGTGCCGCGCGGCACGCTGGTGCGCGACGCCGAGACGAACGAGATCATCAAGGATATGTCCGACGCCGAGCCGTTCGTGCTCTGCCGCGGCGGTCGGGGCGGCTGGGGCAATTCGCACTTCGCAACGCCCACCCGCCAGGTGCCGCGCTTTGCCAAAGCCGGTCTGGAGGGCGAGAGCCACGACGTGATTCTGGAGCTGAAGCTGCTGGCGGACGTCGGGCTGATCGGCTTTCCCAACGTGGGCAAATCCACGCTGCTGTCCGTCGTATCCAAGGCGCGGCCGAAAATCGCCAACTATCACTTTACCACACTCTTTCCCAACCTCGGCGTCGTGTACGTGGACGAGGGCGTGAGCTTCGTGATGGCCGACATCCCCGGCATCATCGAGGGCGCGAGCGAGGGCGCCGGCCTGGGACATGACTTTCTGCGCCACATCGACCGCTGCCGATTGCTGGTACACGTGGTGGACGTGTCCGGCAGCGAGGGGCGCGATCCCGTGGCGGACTTCGATGCGATCAACGCCGAACTTGCCCAGTACTCGCCGCAGCTTGCCACGCGGCCGCAGCTCGTGGTCGCCAACAAGATCGACATCATGGCCGACGAAAGTCTGCTCGACGCCCTGCGCGCGCACGTCGAGCCGCTGGGTTATCCGATTTTTGCCCTCTCCGCCGCCAGCCATACCGGTACGCGGGAGCTGACGCTTGCCATCGCGGAAAAGCTCTCCACCCTCCCGCCCGTAACCGTCTACGAGCCGGAGTACGTCCCCCGCCCGCCGAAAATCGACGCCAGCGAGCCGTTGGAAATCACCGTGGAGGACAACACCTATATCGTCTCCGGCAAGTGGCTGGAGCGTCTGATGTCCAACATCAATTTCTCCGACTACGAAAGCCGGATGTATTTCGACAAAATGCTGCGCGAAAACGGCGTCTTTTCGCAGTTGGAGGCCATGGGCATCCAGGACGGCGATATCGTGAGTATGTACAATCTGGAGTTTGAATACCAGCATTGAGCTGCCTGATACAAAGCAGGGGCTCGCCCTTTGGGCGAGCTCCTGCTTTCTTTTGCGATTTCCGTCGGTCGGCCGCGCCTCAGCCGACGAAATGCTGCGTCCAATAGCTTCCGTCCGCGACGTACCCCACGCCGATCTTCGTATAATTGGGATTGAGAATATTCGCACGGTGTCCCGGCGAGTTCATCCAGCCCGCCACCACCGCTTGCGGCGTGCGATAGCCCATGGCGATGTTCTCCCCCGCCGTGCGGTAGCGGATGCCGAAGGCGCGCATCATGGCGAACGGCGAGCCGTAGGTGGGGCTGGTGTGGCTGAAATAGCGCAGGTCGTGCATATCCTGCGATTTGTAGCGCGCCACGCGGGAGAGCTCCCAATCCTCCGTCAGCGCCGCAAGCCCCGCCTTTGCGCGCTCGGCGTTCACCAGACGGATCACCTCCTGCTCGTAGCTGCGCACGGACGCGTCCGTCGTCGGGATGACGATACGGTCGCCCGGATAGATCCGATCCGGGTTTTCGATCTGCGGGTTGGCCGCGATGATCTCGGACGTCCCCACCTGGTAGCGTACCGCAATGCGCCACATCGTATCCCCGCGCGCGACGGTGTAATACTGGGCGGCGAAGGCAGGCGCCGTCAACGCAGCCATGGCAAAAAGTGTCAAAATAAGCGAAAAAATCTTCCGTTTCATCGCTATCACCTCCCTTTCTGCACAAATTGTAACCACTTTGCAACGATTTTGGCAAGCCCAAATGATTCCCATTTTTGGCAGGAATAGGCGCTGGGCTGCGTGCGCAAGCTAAGAAAAACGCTTTGGGAGGCGCACGATGAACACACTTTGGGACGACGGCAGGCTGCCCGCCTTTGCGCGGTTGGAGGAGCGTTTGATTGCGGACGTGGCGGTTGTGGGCGGCGGCATGGCCGGACTCTTGACCGCCTTCGCGCTCCGGCGCAACGGGGTACGCGTGGTGCTGCTGGAGGAAAACCGTCTCATGGGCGGCGTCAGCGCGCAGGCGACTGCCCGGGTCAGCGCGCAGCACGGGCTGTTCTGCAAGCGGCTGATCGACGATTTCGGCCTGCATCTGGCGCGTCAGTATCTGACAGCCCAGCTCCACGCGGTCAAGCAGTACCGGGATCTGATCGCGCGGCTCGGCATCGAGTGCGATTGCACCGTGCAGAATTCCTACGTCTATACCGCGCCCAACGGCCCCGACCTTACGCCGGAGCGCGACGCCGCGCTGCGTCTGGGCGCTCCGGCACGGCTGGTCGCAGCCGACGGGCTGCCCTTCCCGGTGCGGGAAGCGCTGTGCTTTGAAAACCAGATACAATTCTCGCCGCTTAAATTCTTTGCCGCGCTGCTGCCGGGGATGGCGATCTACGAGCACTCCCCCGTGCGCGACGTGCGCGGCCATCTGGTACGATGCGACGGCGGCAGCGTAGAGGCGGAGCACGTCGTCATCACCACGCATTTCCCCCTGTTGGAGCACCCCGGCCACTATTCCCGCCGCGTGCGGCAGGAGCAGTCTTACCTGCTCGCACTCTCCGGTGCGCCGCGGCTGGACGGATGGTATCTGGACGCGGACGCCAACGGCTGGGATCTGCAGCAGCGCGGCAGCACGCTGATCCTCAGCGGCGGCGCGCACCGCTGCGGCGAGAATCCCGGCGACAGCTTTGATCGCCTGCGCGCGCAGGCGCGGCTTTGGTTCCCGCAGGCCGTTGAGACGGCCGCCTGGTCCACGCAGGACTGCCATACGCTCGACGGTCTGCCCTATATCGGTGCCTACTCCCCCGCCGCTCCCCATCTCCACGTGGCAACGGGCTTTGGCCGGTGGGGCATGACCAACAGCATGGTCTGCGCCACGCTGCTCACGTCCGACATTCTCGGCCGGGCGTATCCCTACGCCGACGTCTTTTCCCCGGCGCGGTTCTTCCCCTCCGCCTCCATCGAGGCGATGATGGAGGGCGCGCTCTACGCCGTGCGCGGCAAAGGGCGGCTTTTCACCGCCGCAGAGCTTACCGCAGAGGATATTGCGCCCGGACACGGCGGCATCGTGCAATACCACGGCCGGAAATTGGGACTCTACCGGCATACGGACGGCACGCTGTTTGCCGTGCGCGCGGTCTGCCCGCATCGCAAACGCGCCCTCGTGTGGAACGACGAAGAGAAAACCTGGGACTGTCCCTGCCACGGTTCCCGCTTCGACTGGCGCGGACGGCGGCTGCAGCATCCCGCCAAGGCTGCACTGCAGGCGGTGGAAAACTGGGGAAAGCGCGAATTATGACACGCCAATCTCTATAAAGCATTTTCCCTTTCGTATCGTTGCGATGACGAAAAACCGCGCTCCGCCGGACGGCGGAACGCGGTTTTTTATCCGATTTATCTGCGCTCAGATTGCCACGCTTTCCCGTTGCGCTTCGGTCTCGCTTTCGTTCTCCAGCAACTCGGGATGCTTGACGTAGTGCATAAAGCTGTTGCAAAAGCGCGCATACTCCACGCCGGTGCAGATCCGCTCGTCCATAACGCAGGAGAGCGGCATCAGCTTTTTGTTGTATTCCCCGCTGAGGAAGTTGGCGATCGGCCGCCCCATGCACAAAAACACGCTGGTGGTGCCGAACTGGTAGCAATGGTGATAGATATGGCTGGTGTTGATGGACGCCAGATTGGTGATAAAGAGGCTGGTATGGAAGGGGCTGAGATCAATGATCTTGCGCGGCAGCAGCCCGATATGGTCCAGCATCCGCGCCAGCGAAACAATGATCTGCGGCAGCAGCGGCAGCGAAAACATAAAGTTGGCAAAGCGGTCGGTATTGTTGTCGTGCGCGGCGTCCCGGTTCTCCTCGATCATCGCCTCGATCTTACGGTTGATGGAAATCACGTCGTCCTCCGGCTCAAAAAACACCTTCAGCGTGGTTTCGTCCGGCGTACCGTCCTGGCGCGTTTTCAGGATAACGAAGCTGACGCAGAAATGGCTGCGCTGATAGATCTTCTTATTCATGATGAAACGGTTGATCTTCGGATTTTCCTGATATGCCTTATAATACGCCGCCAGGATCAGGCTCATATAGGAGATCCGGATCCCCTCTTTTCGCTTTTTATGGATATACGCCCGCATCGGCTCCATCTCGGCATATTCCGTGGCAAAGTTCTGCGCATCAAAGCGCTTGGGCATGATATAAGGTACCGCTGTAACGATGGCGCTTTCGTTGGTTACGCGCTTTCCGTCCGGTCGCATACATTCTCCCCCTTTTCTGATCTCTTAACATTTATTTTACACGCATTATGGAAGAATTGCAATCCCCCGACGCTTTAAGTTTTTTCCATCGCTCTTCAACGCCCTGCAGAACGGCGCGCTCTGCCCTGCGGGGCGAGCGCCTTGCGGCCGCCGATCCGGTGGATAGTCGCCGTCCTCCGGCACGCAAACTTTCCTTGCCGCCCACATAACTTTTTTTCGCATAAGTCCAAAAACATTTCACTTTTTTCGGCGTTTGCCTGTTGATTCTCCCGGTCAGTTGTACTATACTGGACTTAGAAATGCGCAAACATTGATTCATTGCCATCAATCAAACACAATGGGAGGAACGAAAAATGAAGTACAATCGCACTTATAACTTCTCCGCAGGCCCCGCCATGATGCCCGAACCTGTTCTGGAAGAGATCCGTGACGAAATGCTCAACTACCGCGGCAGCGGTATGTGCGTCATGGAGATGTCCCACCGCTCCAAGGTCTTCCAGCAGATCGCGGACGAGGCCGAGCAGGATCTGCGCGACCTGATGAACATTCCCGACAATTATAAGGTTCTGTTCATCCAGGGCGGCGCCACGCTGCAGTTTGCGGCAGTGCCCTGGAACCTGATGAAGAACGGCAAGGCCGTCTACATCGAAACCGGCGCCTGGTCCAAAAAGGCGATTGCCGAGGCCAAGAAGTACGGCGAAGTAATCGTTGCCGCCTCCAGCAAGGATAAGAACTACAGCTACATCCCCGATTGCTCCGATCTGGACATCCCCGCGGACACCGACTACGTCTACATCTGCGAGAACGAGACGATCCACGGCGTAACCTGGCAGACCCTGCCCAACACCAAGGGTCATGTTCTGGTTTCCGACCAGTCCTCCATGTTCCTCTCCAAGCCCTGCAACGTCTCTGACTACGGCATGATCTACGCCGGCGTGCAGAAGAACGTCGGCCCCGCCGGCATGGTCATCGCCATCATCCGCGAGGATCTGATCCGCGAGGATCTCGATCCCAAGATGCCCATCTATATGCGCTACGACACCCACGCCAAGAACGGCTCCATGTACAACACCCCCAACTGCTGGGCAATCTACTGCTGCGGCAAGGTGTTCAAGTACCTCAAGAGCATCGGCGGTCTGGAAGAGATGCACAAGCGCAACCTCGCCAAGGCCAAGGTCTTCTATGACTTCCTGGATTCCTCCAAGATGTTCAAGGGCACCGTCGAGCCCGAGTTCCGCTCCCTGATGAACATCCCGTTCGTTACCGAAAGCGCCGAGCTGGATGCCGAAGTCGTCGCCGCCACCAAGGCTGCCGGTTACGACAACCTCAAGGGCCACAAGAGCGTCGGCGGCCTGCGTGCCTCCCTGTACAACGCCATGCCCAAGGAGGGCGCCGAGGCGCTGGTCGAATTCCTCACCAAGTTCGAGGCTGAGCACAAGTAATTTCCGAAGGGGCGCGTCCCCTTCCCCACAATAATAGATTAAAGGAGTTTTTCGAGATGAGAATTCTTGTTACCGACGGTATGGACAAGACCGCCATGGCGAAGCTGCGCGAGATGGGCCACGAGGTCGTCGAGCAGTTCTATGAGAGCGACGAGCTGGGCAAGGCTCTGCGCGAGTTTGACGTTGCCGTCGTCCGCTCCAAGACCAAGGTCCGCGCCAACCACATTGACGAGGCCAAGGGCGGCAAGCTGAAGATGGTCATCCGCGGCGGCGTCGGCGTGGACAACATCGACGTCAAGTACGCCGAGGAAAACGGCATCGCCGTGAAGAACACCCCGCGCGCCTCCTCCGAGTCCG
>CAMZIO010000049.1 GCA_947307255.1 uncultured Clostridia bacterium
GCAGCTACGACGACGAGCGGCGGCGCATCGAAAGCTGGCTGGGCGGCTACATGGCCTTCCGGCACAGCGCCGAGGGCAAAAACGTCTTCATCTCCGTGGATAACCGCAGCGTGCCCTTCAACCCGCTGCACAGCGCCTGGAAGGCAAAGAGCTTCACCGACCGGGACGTCGTCCTGCACTTCTGTATCCTCGACCTGCTCGCGGACGGCAAAGCGCTCGGCGTGGGCGAGATCGCGGACGGTGTGGCGGCACGGCTGTCCGGGGCGGAAGCGCCCTTTGACTTCGACGAGTCAACGATCCGCAAGAAGCTGAAGGAGTATACGGAGCTCGGTATGCTCCGAGCCAAAAAGAAAGGGCGCTCGCTCGTCTACTCCCTCGCGGAGGATACGGTCGACCTCGACTCCTGGAGCGACGCTGCGGCCTTTTTCTCCGAGGAGGCGCCCTTCGGCGTGATCGGCTCCTACCTGCTCGACCGGCAGGACGAGATCCCGGAGCGCTTCAGCTACAAGCACCACTATCTGCTCCACACGCTCGACACGCAGATCCTTTTTGACGCCCTCTGCGCGATGAATGAAAAGCGCTGCGTCGACATCGTCAACTTTAACCTCCGCCGGGACGCGGAGCATGAGCACCGCGTGTATCCGCTGCGCTTCTACGTCAGCACGCAGACCGGGCGGGAATATCTCCTTGCCTACCATTACCGGTTCCGAAAGCCGATGTTCTTCCGGCTGGACGCGATCCGCTCGATCACAGCCGGGCCGGTCGAGCCGCAGCATGAGACATACGAGGCCTTTGCCCATAAGTTCGACGAAAACCTCTGGGGCGTATCCACCGGCACCGAGTACAGCATCGACCACGTGGAGCTGACCCTGCGCGTAGAAGACGGCGAGGGCTACATCCTCGACCGCCTGGAGCGCGAGAAGCGGCACGGCCGCGTCGAAGCCGTTGACGAGCACAGCTACCGATTTGTCGCGGACGTGTACGACGCGGGTGAGCTTCTGACCTGGGCGCGCAGCTTTATCGGGCGCGTGGTCAGCTTCGAAAGCAATAATCGTTTCGCCGTCGAGCGCTTCCGCGCCGACCTGCGCCGCATGGCTGAGATGTACGGGGGAGGTGAGGAGACGTGATCTTTTCCGAGATCTACGGCAGCTACTTCAAGGCCGTCTCCGCCATCCTCGCCAAAGCCACGGACGGCAGACTGAACGAGCGGGAGCTGACGCGCACCGTGCTGGCCAATGCCTTCGGCGAGAGCCTGGTCACGATCCCCGCAAAGCTGACAGACGGGAGCTGGCCGCTTCTGAACGCCGATTTCACGACCCCGCTTCGCCACAGGCCGCATACGCCGCTGACCCTGCTCGAGAAGCAATGGCTCAAGGCGCTGCTGCTCGATCCGCGCGTTCGCCTCTTCGGCCCGTCGGAGGAGGGGCTGGAGGACGTAGAGCCGCTCTTCACCCCAGATCAATTCGTGTACTTCGACCGCTACACGGACGGCGACGATTACGCCGATCCGCGCTATATCGCGCACTTCCGGACGATCCTGCAGGCGATGCGCGAGCAGCGGAAGCTGCGTATCCGTTACCGCGGCCACCGCGGCGTCCGGCACAGCTATATCTGCATCCCCTACAGGCTGGAATACTCCCCGAAGGACGACAAGTTCCGCCTCATCACGGCGGGAGGTCGGAGGCCGCTGACGATCAACCTTTCGCGCATCGACTCGGTCGGCCTGCTTGAGCCCTGGGACGAAGACGAGTACAGCCCGCCGCGCGAGCATGAGGAGACGCTCGTCATGGAGCTGTACGACAGCCGCAACGCGCTCGAGCGGGCGATGCTGCACTTCTCCGATCTGGAAAAGGAGACGGAGAAGCTGGACGAAAAGCGTTACCGCATCACGCTCAAATACCGCCAGAGCGACGAGACCGAGCTGCTGATCCGCATCCTCTCCTTCGGCCCGGTGCTGAAGGTACTCGAGCCGCAGAGCATGGTCGCGCGGCTTTGCGAGCGGCTGGCAAAGCAGACGGCGCTGTTTGCAGATTGAGCAGAAAAACGGCAAAATTTTGCGAACTTTCCTCGAAAAAGGAGAGTTCGCAACTTTTTTTCCATGATAAATCCTTCCTCGAATGGTATTTTATGCTTGCAGGGACGGCGTACGAACGGCGTGGCCAACCTTCTGGCTCCCTTCACGCCGACCTGTACCGGTATAGGAAACGCGGTCGGCCATGTTTGTGTCCAGGTGACTGTCGGCGTTACCCGTACTCAAAGTACGGCAGAGCGTGCTGGCGTGACGGCAATCGTAGCCCGAGCCGCATCAGCGCGCTGCCGTCTGAAAAGCACGAACAGCAACGCATGCACATGACTTCTAATCATGAGAGCAACGATCGTGCTTTGAAAAAGATGCCCACAGCAATCCCGGGGTTTGATCCCCGCTTTCTGTCCCGGCATGACAGAGTCGGCCGTAAAACCGGCCGATGCTAGTGGCACCGCCGTACCGGCATCTTGAAAGGCATCAACAGCAATCCGAATAGCTGAGGTTAGCAGCGTGCTGAAACCACGTGCCGCGGGTCCGAATCCCGCATTCAAACGGTGCCTTGTTAATCATGTAATCTCCCGCTTCTCCTTTGCGGAATGTTACCGGTGCATCTTGCCCGGTTGAGCGCCGTGGTTGAAGCGGAAAAGATCGGACCGCGCGCGAGGAAGACGGTCGCGGCGAGTACATTGACGGCCTCCGGGCCGAATCCGCCCCGCCCCGCACGGCTGAAAGGCCGGGGGACGCGGGGACTATGGAAAGCCGCTTCCCGACGCCTCGGGTGTAAAGCACAGACAGCAATCGATTCATAATTCACACTTTTTTCCCTTTTATGAACGATCCGGCCCGGAAATGAAATCATCGCAGCAGGGCATTATTTCGTGCTTTGGGTCCCAAAACGAGCCGCCGCGAGCCCTCGGACGCAAGGGCGGCGGCCGGAAAAGACGCCAACAGCGACCGCGAACAGCTGTTCGAACGGGCGTCCGCACCAAAGGCAGCGGAGAAAGGCGTCTTGTGAAAAATGAAAGGCGCAATCAGCAATGGTTTGCGACGGAGGGAGAGGAAGAAGCATGCGATTCTTCCTTTCCCAGGGGGTGGTCCAAACGGGCGCACCCTTGCAAAAGCGCCTTGTGGTACGGGCAGAAGCTGACGTGAAAAGGCTAAGGGCGCATGACCAGATCCTTTTGCTGCCAGCCTATGCCCGCACCCGTTTCAAAAACTACTAAACTGAAAAGGAGGTCTTTCCCGTGTTGAAAGCCTTGAAAAACGAAGCAAACAAAACTTATACCGAAAACGGCGCGCTTACCAGGCGCAGCACCGGGAAGGACTGCCTTGATCTGTTCGCCACCATCGGCGCCCTGCGCCGCGAGAGCGAGTGGGAGATCGTCGACCGCTTCCTGCGCGCCTACACCGAGGACGCGGATATCGCGATGAAGATCCTGTTCTTCTCCCGCGACGTGCGCGGCGGCCTCGGAGAGCGCCGCGTGTTCCGCACGATCCTGCGCTGGCTGGCCGAGAACGAGAAGAGGTCCCTTGTCCGCAACCTGCCTTTCGTGGCGGAGTACGGCCGCTGGGACGATCTGCTCGTCCTGCTCGATACGCCCTGCCGTGCCGAGACGATCTCCCTGCTCAAAAAGCAGTTCGAGGCCGATCTGGCCGCGCTGGAAAACGGTGGAGAGGTCTCGCTGCTCGGCAAATGGCTGCCCTCCGTCAACGCCTCGAAGTCTGAGACGGTCGCAAACGCCAAGCTGCTCGCGAGAGCTTTCGGCCTGTCCGAGCGCGACTACCGCAAGGCGCTGGTGAAGCTGCGCGCCCGCATCCGCATCCTGGAGAACAACCTGCGTGAGCGGGACTATAGCTTCGACTACGCCAAGCAGCCCTCCAAGGCCATGTTCAAGTACCGCCGCGCCTTCATCCGCAACGACGGCGACCGCTACAGCGCCTTCATGGGGCGCGTGCAGAAGGGGGAGGCAAAGCTGCACACCGGCACGCTGCTGCCCTACGAACTGGTCGAGCCGTATCTGGAGTACTGTTGGCATCGTCCGGACAGCTTCATGCGTAATGTGAGTGACGAGGAGAAACTCACGCTCAACGCGACCTGGAACGCGCTGGAGGACTTCACCACGGGCGAGAACGCACTTGCCATCGTGGATACTTCCGGCTCCATGTACGAATACAAAAACCCCATGCCCGCCTCGGTTGCGCTCTCTCTGGGCCTGTACTTCGCCGAGCGCGCGAAAGGGCCGTACCGCAACCACTTCATCGAATTCTCCGCACACCCGGAGCTGATCGAGATCAAGGGCGAAACCTTCGCCGATAGGCTGCGCTACATCGCGTCCTTCAATGAGATTGCGAACACGAACCTTGAGGCGGTCTTCGACCTGATCCTTGAAGCGGCCGTGAACAACAACGTTCCGCAGAACGAGCTGCCGGCAAAGCTCTATATCATCTCCGACATGGAGTTCGACGCCTGCGTTTCCGGTGCGAAGCTTACGAATTTCGAGAACGCGAAGCGCAAGTATGCGCGCCACGGCTATAAGCTGCCTCAGCTGGTGTTTTGGAATGTGGCCAGCCGCAACCGCCAGCAGCCCGTTACGATCAATGATCGCGGCGTTGCGCTGGTCTCCGGCTGCAGCCCCCGGATCTTCTCCATGGCGATGGAGGGAGAACTCGATCCGTATGCGTTCATGCTGAGCGTGATCGACACGGAGCGCTACGCGCCCATCGCCGCGTAAACTTGGCAAATACGGTGTTGAAAATGTCCTCGTATCGGACCTGGGACTTGCCTCGCACCGTTTTGCGCGGGAGCGTTAATACTTCTCAACCATCCATACAGTTGAGGAATAACTTGCGCTTCTCCATTTGAATGCGATCATCAGATTGTGCAGAATGACAGCAGAGCGGAAAAGGCTGCCTCTGCAGGATGCCTGAGATCGAAGCCGCAGCCCGGCGAGGCTCTACGGGCTGCGACGCGCCGCGTTGATATCCGTCAAGCGTTCCGCTTGTCGTATGCCTTGCGCGGTGTGCGGTTTCTCTGATGGACAGAGTGCGAGAAACAGAATGGCCCCTCTGTCGGTTTAGGAGTACCGAAGCTGCCGCGCATAAATCAGCTTGCCATTCGGTTTGTTTGCCCGGCAACGGAAAGAAGAAGCCGCTCCTCCGGGTGGCGTCGTCCCTGGATTTCGTCCACACGGCCACGGATCCGTTCAGCGGCTTCTTCTTTTTGAATGAAAAGAAAGGCAGGTGATAGTCATGGTTGAAATAAGAGGAAAATTCAATACTGCGCTTTGTTACACCCCGGCTCTCGAGCCGACCGCTGAGGGGCAGATCCGCGCGCTCTGCGATCAGGAGGCCTTTGCCGGGTCGAAGATCCGCGTCATGCCCGACGTGCACGCCGGAAAGGGCTGCACCATCGGTACGACCATGACGATCGCCGACAAGGTCGTCCCCGGCATGGTGGGCGTGGATATCGGCTGCGGCATGGAGACCGTGCGGCTGGCCGAAAAGGAGATCGACTTCTCTGCGCTCGACGCGCTGATCCGCAAGGAGATTCCCTGTGGTCAGAATATCCGCAAAGAGGAACACCCGCTCAATGATGAGATCGGCCTCTATCAGTTCCGCTGCGCGCCTTACGTCTCCATCGAACGCGCCAGACACAGCATCGGCACTTTGGGCGGCGGCAATCACTTCATCGAAGTCGATCGCGGAGAGAACGGTGATCTGTATCTCGTTATCCACTCCGGCAGCCGTCACCTGGGCAGGCAGGTCTGCGAGTACTACCAGGAGGCGGGCTTTCGAGCCCTCTGCGGCAGCGAACGCGGCGAGATTGACGAACTGATCCGCGAGATGAAGCGGAAGGGCGAGACGAAGGAGATCCATAAGGCGCTCAAGCAGCTTCGGAAGCAGCGGGCGCAAGCAACGCCTGTCCCAAAGGATCTCGCTTACGTGGAGGGCAAGCTGTTTGAAGACTACATTCACGACATGCGCCTCACCCAGCGCTTCGCCATGCTCAACCGCAAGGCCATGACGGACGTGATCCTGCGCGGCATGGGGCTGACCAAAGTCGAGGAGTTTACGACCGTCCACAACTATATCGACACGGAGAAGATGATCCTCCGCAAGGGCTCTGTTTCCGCCGAGGCAGGGGAGAAGTTGCTGATCCCGATCAACATGCGCGACGGCAGCCTGATCTGCATCGGCAAGGGAAATGAAGAGTGGAACTGTTCGGCTCCTCACGGCGCCGGCCGCATCATGAGCCGCAAGCAGGCCTTCGAGAACTTGTCGATGGACGAATACGCCGCCGAGATGGAGGGCGTCTGGTCCTCCTGTGTCGTACGCGATACGCTTGACGAGTCGCCCATGGCCTACAAGCCCATCGATGAGATCGTATCCGAGATCGGTCCCACCGCCGATATCATCGAGCGGATCCGCCCGGTCTACAACTTCAAGGCCGCAGAATGATTGTTATGCTGTATTCCTGTCATTGCAGAGTCTACGTAGCACTTTTTTCTCATAGAACATCAATTCGAGATCATTTGCGGTGGTGTGATTCAAGCCGATGAATAAAGTGTAGAACAATGGAGAGCAGCGGTGAGAACTCGTCGGTAGGGCGGCGGCAGATACAGGTCTCCCGCCGATACTGCGGTTTCGGACGTACGCCCCGCGGCTCAACAGCGGGAAATTCGGCGGAAGATCGCAGGTTCAAATCCTGCACAGCGCACCATTTCGCCACGGAGGAATGGAGACCTTCGCCTTGTGATGCGTTCCTGTGTATCCACTTAACTCGGATTCAACGAGGAGGATGCAGGAAGAACGCGTTGAGGCGATCGAGCTGCGTACGTCCTTCAAGGCGGGCCTGGGCTGCTCCTTCTGACGGTATACGAGTGCCGCAGCGGCAAAGCAGCCCTGGTTTTATGTAAACTATGTCGCGGTTCCTGAGAGCTTCGTTTGTTTGCGCCGGGAGTGCCCCTGATTTGACAATTCTTGAGATTTGTGCTATATTACCGCCAAGTTTAGTGCACGAATCTTACCGGCAAAACAACAAATAAATAACCTATAAGAGATGCGCGAGGGACAAGCCCGATGACCGCACGGCAACCTCCCGGAGAGAAAGGTGCCAAAGCTTGTACGATAGGTTTATACCAGTCCCGCGACTGGTATTTTTGCGCCTATTTTTCTGGGAGTACAGAGAAATGAGGTGCATTTTTGTTATACGAAAACGAGTATAAAGTCAAGACAGATTGGGGCTGGATCACGCTGGATGAAGCGTCATACCGGGACTATCTGGAGGGAAAACTATGGATCAATACGACTCGGCGGAGCGAACCTAAGCAAACAGCGTCGCAGCCATCCGTGAAAACCCCACAGATGCTTCCGACAAACATCACTGAAGATGTCGTCCGTTTCAGGGATCTTGCGGCGAAGTTCGGATTGTTTTCGGTCCTGCAGCAGCTGCCATCCAGCACCCGGGTCGAGCTTCCGTATCGCATCGGGATGAGCGGCGTGAAGACTGATGAGATGAATCTGAGTCACAGATCCGTCAACTGTCTGATGCGAGCTGGCGCAAGCACTTTCGGCAAGCTGTATGAATTGATGATCGGCGAACCGGGACTGCGTTCCGTCCGCAACCTGGGAACAAAAAGCGAGAAAGAGATCCGGCGTGAGTTTTTCTCCGCATGCTATTCGCGGCTCTCGCCAGGGGAGCAGGCGCGCTTCTGGCAGAGAACGCTGGACGGCTAAAGGAGAGACTGAGCCGTGCCTGCATTGCTCGGGACCAGCTTAGCTGGAGAGGAGATGCGCTGCGTCCTGCCAGACAAAGGAATACCATTATTTCATACAGGTGGACACAAACATGCTTTTTTTTGCCGACTTTACTTCACTAAAGAGTCTAAAATTAGTTTGAAAAAACACGATTTTATTCATTTATGCATTTTTTACGTTTGAAAAGTTCAAGTTGAACTGCTCTCGGCTGGCGATCATGTTGCAAAAATGTTGCAAGTTTGCTTTTTGAAGTGCAAAAAACCAAGTGTTTAAGCGGCTTTCAGGACTTGCCGCCAACGGTCTCCAAAACCGTAGGCCGAGGGTTCGAAGCCTTCTTCTCCTGCCAGAAATCGTCTTGAAATGTTTCGTTTCAAGGCGATTTTTGCATTTGTGGGAAACTTTTGCCGCTTCAAAAACCTCGGCCGTGTTTTTGACCACAACCGTGACACCATCGGTCTGTTTTCGCTGACACATTTGTGTGGAAAACTTTGCTGTGTCTGGCAGTGGATTATTCATATTATGTACTCGGTTCCATTCGGGAAACGCTTGCGATATACTGCTCCATACGGGCTGCGCTTTCGCGCTGCATGCGATCTGATACGTGACCGTACACATCCAGGGTACGGAGATCGTATCCAAGCAGATGCGTCACCTGATCGACGAGGAGAAGTGCAGGGCGACCGAGCACCGCTTTGGCACGATCACAGGTAAGTATGTGATTTATCGTGGTCCTGCCAAGATGGTCGGAGAGGTGCAGTATTTGAATGTGGAAGAGTATCTGTGTGAACGAGGGTTCGGCGGAGAAAGAGAATAATAAGCTGCGATTCACGTGGTGCGTTACGGGATCTTTGATCATGTAGGATTCTTCGAGGACTGTCGAAAGAACTATAAGAAGAACAAAGAAGACAAAGAGTTGTTTTTTGAGCAGTTGCGGAAGGACCTCTTTTATTGGTATGGGAGCAAATGTAAGTGGGAAGTCGTTGTTACGCCTTTGTTTTCGAGATGTGAGTGCGATGGAATGAAAATAGACGTAAATCAACAGGTCCGACTGAATTGGGATCAGTTTTGTGACTATGTTTGGGAAAACAGAGAAGTATTCAAAGCCGAAGGGAAAAAAGCACACAGACGAGAAAAAAGAATTCAACGTTGACTGTTTCGATGCCCATCTTCTCAAGTAAAAAGATCTATGTTAAAAT
>CAMZIO010000050.1 GCA_947307255.1 uncultured Clostridia bacterium
AAGCTATACCGTTTCTCTCTTGCCCCACGATGTTTTCTTATCGGGAGGCACCTTTCTCATCCCCGTATTGCCGATAATACGTCCCGTCTATTCGCGCAAGGATCTCCATCAGCGAGGGCGGAACGTCCGGGTACTCCGCCAGCAGGGCAGCCCTGTCCTCCTGCGAGATCCCCTCGGCGATCGTCGTGAGATGCTCCCATTGCGCCTGCAGCCCGTTTTTTTCGTAGGCCTTGCCCAGCTTCTCCCAGTATTCGGCTCCTTTTGCCATGCTCGTCTCCTGCCGTGCCCGTCGCACGCCGTCGCCTTTCGTCAAAGCCGGCGGCCGATTCGCTGCGACCACTTTAACACAAACCGCGCATCCCTGTCAAGCAATCGCCCGGCAGCTCTGCGATATCCATAAAATGCGGCGGAGGACTTGTTCTGCGCACCGCGCTGTGGTACAATCAGCGCAGCAATTTTTCCGGAGGCGCGTATGAAGCAGAAAACGCACGAGCTGGCGCTTGCCAGCATCCTGGGGGCGACGGCGGTGGTACTGCTGATGCTCGGCGGTATCGTTCCGCTCTCGACCTACGCCTGCCCGGTGCTCGCCTCGCTCGCCATCCTGGTTGCGGGCGAGGAATGCCGCACGCGCTGCGCCTGGCTGTGCTTCGTTGCCGCAGCGATCCTGGGGCTGCTGCTGGGACCGGACAAGGAGAGCGCGCTGCTGTTTGCCTTTCTGGGCTACTATCCCCTGCTGCAGCCGAAGCTGGACGCACTGCGCCCCGCGCCCGTGCGCATGGCTGTAAAGCTAGCGCTGGCGATCACGGCGGTGGGCACGATGTATGCGCTGATCCTGTTCGTATTTCGGCTGGAGGTCGTGGTGCAGGAGTTCTATGCAGCCTCCCCCGCCGTGCTGTGGACGACGATTGCCCTGGGCGTGCTGCTGTTTCTCATGTACGATCTGGCGCTGCACCGTCTGGCCGCCTATTACCGCTATCGCCGCAGAAAATAAGACGCGCCGCTTGACGGCGTATCGCCGAAGGGGAGGAATATGTCCCATGATCATACCCGTAGACCGATCCAGTCTTCCGCAGGCCGCGGCAATTCATTCCATTTCATGGCAGGAATCCCACCGCTCTTTCTGTTCGCCCGATTTTGTGGCGCTGCACACGCCGGAGCGGCAACTGAAGTATTTGAGCGATAAGATCGCAAGAGGAAGCAGGCTCTATCTGCTTGTGGAGGATGCTCCGGTCGGGATCGTTTGTGTTACCGGCAGCCTGATCGAAGATCTCTATGTTCTCCCCGACAAGCAGAATATGGGCTGCGGAACCAGGCTGCTGAAATACGCTATCGGGAAATGCGAAAGCATTCCGACGCTTTGGGTGCTGGAAAACAACCGGGACGCTCAGCGCCTGTATCGCAGAATGGGCTTTCGGGAAACGGGGAAAATCAATGCCGGCTCCGGGAAGCTGAAGGAGATCGAGTATGCGCGGACAACGTCTTTGTAAAAAGGGGGCGCTATGCCGCGGCCGCGCTTGACAGCGCGCGGGAATGCTGGTAAAATTATCGTGGAAGTTTTCGGAAATCCCGACGCTTTGCGGGACGCTCCGAACCATATTTTGATGCAAAGGAGATCTTTCTTATGAAGCAGATTATTGAGATCGTCGACGTCCTGGGCCGTGAGATCCTCGACAGCCGCGGCAACCCCACTGTGGAAGTGGAAGTCTATCTGGAAGACGGCACCATGGGCCGTGCCGCCGTTCCCTCCGGCGCGTCCACTGGCATCTATGAGGCCTGCGAGCTGCGCGACGGCGACAAGAGCCGTTACCTCGGCAAGGGCGTGACCCGCGCCGTGGAGAACGTCAACACCGAGATCGCCGAGTGCCTCATCGGCATGAACGTCCTGGATCAGACCGCCATCGACAAGGCCATGATCGAGCTGGACGGCACCCCCAACAAGACCCGCCTCGGCGCCAACGCCATCCTCGGTGCCTCCCTCGCCTGCGCGAAGGCCGCGGCTGAGAGCCTGGGTCTGCCCCTGTACAGCTATATCGGCGGCGTGAACGCCAAGACCCTGCCCGTCCCCATGATGAACATCCTCAACGGCGGCGCCCATGCCACCAACAACGTGGAGATCCAGGAGTTCATGGTCATGCCCGTCTCCGCCCCCACCTTCCGTGAAGCGCTGCGCCGCTGCGCCGAGGTCTTCCACACCCTGAAGAAGACCCTCAAGGAGAACGGCACCCCCGCCGCCGGCGTTGGCGACGAGGGCGGCTATGCCCCCAACCTTGCCGCCGATGAGGACGCGCTCAAGGTCATCGTCAAGGCCATCGAAGAGGCCGGCTACAAGCCCGGCGAGGACTTCATGATCGCCATTGACGCCGCCTCCTCCGAGTGGTGGGACGAGGAGCAACAGTGCTACGTCCAGCCCAAGACCGGCACGAAGCTCAGCCGCCAGGAGCTGGTGGATATGTGGAAGCGCTTTGTCGAGACCTATCCCATCATCTCCCTCGAGGACGGCATGGCCGAGACCGACTGGGAAGGCTGGAAGATGCTGACCGACGCCATCGGAGATAAGATCCAGCTCGTCGGCGACGACCTGTTCGTCACCAACGTTACCCGCCTCGCCACCGGCATTGAGAAGAAGGTCGCCAACTCCATCCTCATCAAGGTCAACCAGATCGGCACCCTGACCGAGACGCTCGACGCCATCCAGATGGCCAACCGCGCCGGTTACACCGCCATCGTCTCTCACCGCTCCGGCGAGACCGAGGACGCCACCATTGCCGATATCGCCGTGGCCCTCAACGCCGGCCAGATCAAGACCGGCGCTCCCAGCCGCACCGACCGCGTGGCCAAGTACAACCAGCTGCTGCGCATCGAGGAGGAGCTGGAAGACGTGGCGCAGTTCCCCGGCCGCAAGGCTTTCTTCAACCTCCGCTGAGATCAGGATTTTTAAAGCACCGGGACGCAGATGCGTCCCGGTGCTTTTTGATATACCATCGTTTAAACGCCGCGCTCCACGCGGCTTATACGTACTGCTGCTTGATCACGTCGATCACGCCCCGGGTGGTCAGGCGCAGCGTGGGGATCACGGGCAGCGCCATAAACGAGAGCGTCATAAACGGGTCAATGCCGCGCGAAACGCCGAGTGTAAAGGCTTTTTCCTTTGCATTCTCCAGCTTGCGGTTGACCTCCACCAGCGGCTCCTCGCTCATGATGCCGGCAATCTGAAGCTGCACCTCGCCGCAGATCTCACCGCCCTCCAGCACGACGATGCCGCCGCCAAGCTCCACCACGCGATTGACCGCCGCGGCCATGTCCTCCTCATTCGTGCCGACGACGATGATGTTGTGCGAATCGTGTGAAATTGAGGTCGCCACCGCGCCCGCTTTCAGCCCGTAGCCCCTGATATAACCGATCCCGATGTGATGCGTGTTCTTATGCCGCTCAACCACGGCAATCTTCAGGATATCCCGCGATACGTCGATCGCGTCGGCATAGCCTGCGTCCTCGGTAACGATCTCGCCGGGCACCATACCCAGCACGCCGCGCGGGCGCGTCTCGGCAAAGTCCTGTGCGCTCAAGCGCGAGACGTGGAACGTCTCGTGCGACGCCTTGACCAGGCGCGCTTCGATCTCCGGCGCAGGGAAGTCCGCCAGCTTCTTCCCGTCGAACATCAGCTCGCCCTTGCGGTAGACCGAGAGGATATTGAAATCGTCAAAGTTGTCGATGATCACGAAGTCCGCCAGAAAGCCCGGCGCAATCGCGCCGCGGTTGTTGAGCAGGAAATAGCGCGCCGCGTGGTGGGAGGCGCATTTGACCGCAATGATAGGGTCGACGCCGGCACGGATCGCGCGCCTGACGATATCGTCGATATGCCCCTTTTCCAGCAGGTCGCTGGGGTGCTTGTCGTCCGTGCAGAACATACAGTAGGTATAGTACTGCGGCGTAAGCAGCGGCAGCAGCGCGTCCAGATTGTGCGCGGCGGTCCCCTCGCGGATCATGATGTACTGCCCGCGCTCCAGCTTGGCCAGCGCGTCGGACACGTCGCTGCACTCGTGGTCGGAATAGACGCCGGCGGCGATATAGGCGTTGAGATCGTTGCCCGAAAGTCCGGGCGCGTGCCCGTCAATCTTCTTGTGGTGCACCTGTGCAGCGACGATTTTCTCCAGCACTGCCCGGTCCCCGCCGGCGACGCCGACGTAGTTCATCAGCTCCGCGAGCCCCTCCACGCGGTTGTGCTCGTAAAACGAGTCAAACGAACGGTAGTCCAGGCTCGCTCCGGACTCGTCGAGCGGCGTGGCAGGCACGCAGGACGGCAGCATCACGCGCACGTCCACCGGAAGCCCCTCCGTCGCCTGGAGGATATACTCGATACCGTCCGTTCCCATGACGTTGGTGATCTCGTGCGGGTCGGTGATGACGGTGGTGGTGCCGTGCGGCAAAACCGCCCTGGCAAATTCCTTCGGCGTAACCAGCGCGCTTTCCAAATGGATGTGCGCGTCGACGAAGCCGGGCAGCACCAGCTTGCCGCCCACGTCCACCTCCCTCTCGCCGCAGTACTCGCCCATGCCGGCGATCAGCCCGTTGGCAATGGCGATGTCCCCGTGGCTGAGCTGATTGCAAAAGACGTTGACGTAGGTCGCATTTTTGAGCACCAGATCGGCCTTTTGCCGTCCGGCGGCGACCTCTACGATGCGCAGCTTTTTGTTGAGCTTGCGGTGAATCTTGCCTTCATAGGTTTCCCGGTAAGCCATCGTATCTCCTCCTGACAAAATATCGGCAAAGACCGCGGGCCTTTTGCCATCATTCGCTTGCTGCGCCGCATGGGAGCCGTTGCGCGAATCTGCGTCGCTTCGTATCGCTCTTGCGGTGCAAAAAAGGACGGCCCGCGCCGTCCTTTTCGCTCTTTACTTCACACTGCCGTCGGCATGGAACACCGGCAGGCGTTCGAGATAACAGATATCCGTGCGGTCTGCGGCGGCGCCCTCCGCCAGGACCGCCATGCGCCCGGCGACCGTGCCGCCCGCCCGTTCCACCAGCGCCTCCATCGCCTTGAGCGAGCCGCCTGTGGAAATCACGTCGTCCACGATCAGAACCTTCTTGCCGCGCATCAGCTCAGCATCGTCGCTGCCGAGATAGAGCTTTTGCAGAGCAAGGGTAGTGATCGAACGGTCGTCCACGCTGATGGGGTCGGGCATATAGACCTTCGGCCCCTTGCGGGCGATAAAATACTTCTCCGCCCCGCTCTGGCGCGCCATCTCATGGATCAGCGGGATGCTCTTGGCTTCCGCGGTGAGCAGATAGTCGTATTCGATATCCTCTGCCAGCTTGAGCAGGTCGCGCGCGCACGCAACGGTCAACTCCGCGTCGCCAAACATAATGAACGCGCCGATGTACAAATCATCCGTTACCTTGCAGATAGGAAGCTCACGCTTGAGTCCCGCCACTTGCATCGTATAAGTCGCCATGGAAAAATCCCCTTTCGTTATCCCTCCGCGCCTGCGCGGGAGAGGACCTCCTCTGGTTTATACAAAAAATCAAGCTCCGGTCTGGCCATCAGGCAGGACAAACGCCGCCACGAGATAGGCGATCACACCGGTGCCGTAGGCAAAGGCCAGCACGCCCCAGATCACGCGAACGATAGTCGGGTCAATGTTGAAATAGTCCGCAACGCCGGCGCATACGCCGAAAATCTTCTTGTCGTTGACAGATTTGCAGAGCTTTTTTCTTTCCATGTTTATCTCCTCTCTTGCGTAAACTTTTGTTGAAAGTTCCGATAGAATCAGTATAGCACGTTTTTTCTTCTTGTAAAGCAAAGAATGCTGCGAAATTTGTAAACTTTTTTCTTGCAACGCCGCGCCATCTATGGTATAAGTAAGATTCAGAGAAACGCAACGAAGGGGAAAATAGCGATCCTGCTTTGCTCAGAGAGGGGCGGTCAAAGGCTGAAAGCCGCCCTGCCAGGCAGCCGCTTGGTTCGCCCCGGAGCGGCCGCGAGGAAATGCGCGGACGGCTTGCCACCGTTATGCGGCGTAAAGTGCGCACGATACCGTGCGAATCTGGGTGGTACCGCGGAAGAGTCTTTCGTCCCTGCTTTTGGGGGACAAAGGCTCGTTTTTTATGCCGTCAAAATTATCCAATAAAGGAGAGAGAATATGAAACAACAGCTGGAAGCCATTCGCGCGATCGCGCTGGATGCGATCCTCGGCACGGAACAGGCGGAGGAGTTGGAGTCGCTGCGCGTGAAGTACCTGGGCAAAAAGGGCGAGCTGACCGCCGTCCTCAAGCAGATGGGCAAGCTCAGCCCCGAAGAGCGGCCGGTCATCGGCCAGCTCGCCAACGAGGTGCGCAGCAAACTGGAGCAGTCGATCGAGCAGCGCGCGCAGGAGCTGCAGGCAAAGGCGCTGGAGCGGAAGCTGCGCGCCGAGACCGTGGACGTAACCATCCCCGGCAGCGTGCAGAAAATCGGCAAGAAGCACCCGATGTACCAGGTGCTCGACGAGATCAAGGATATTTTCGTGGGCATGGGCTTTGAGATTCTGGAGGACCGCGAGGTGGAGCTGGCCGAGTACAACTTCACCAAGCTCAACGTCGAGGAGGGCCATCCCGCCCGCGAGTGGAGCGACACGTTCTACTTCACCGAGGACAGTTCCATCCTGCTGCGCACGCAGACCTCCCCCATGCAGATCCACGCGATGGAGAGCCGTTCCCTGCCGATCCGCATCCTGGCCCCCGGCCGCGTCTACCGCAAGGACGAGGTGGACGCCACCCACTCCCCCATGTTCCACCAGATCGAAGGCATGGCGATCGACAAGGGCATCACGATGGCTGACCTCAAGGGTACGCTCAACGAGGTCGTCCGCCAGCTCTACGGCGCGCATACCGTTACCCGCTTCCGTCCGCACCACTTTCCCTTCACCGAGCCGAGCTGCGAAATGGACATCCAGTGTCATAAGTGCCTCGGCAAAGGCTGCCCCACCTGCAAGGGCGAGGGCTGGATCGAGGTCCTCGGGGCCGGCATGATCCACCCGAAGGTACTGGAGGGCTGCGGCATCGACTCCGCCGTCTACTCCGGCTGGGCGTTCGGCATGGGCCTGGAGCGTATGGCGCTCGGCCATTTCAAGATCAGCGACCTGCGCTTGATCTTTGAAAACGACGTGCGGTTCCTCGAGCAGTTTTAAAGGAGGTACGAGAGCATGAAATTGAGCAGAAAATGGCTGAACGAATTCGTTGACCTGCGCGATATCGACGACAAGACCTTTGACGAGGAGATGACCCTCTCCGGCTCCAAGGTCGAGGTCGTTACCCGCGAGGATGCGGAAGTGAAAAACGTAGTCGTAGGCAAAATCCTGGAGATGGTGCGCCATGAAAACTCCGACCATATGTGGGTCTGCCAGATCGACGTGGGCGAGAACGCTCCGCTGCAGATCGTTACCGGCGCACAGAACCAGAAGGTGGGCGATCTGGTGATCGTGGCGAAGCATAAATCCCTGCTGCCCGGCGGGAAAAAGATTGAAAAGGGCAAGCTGCGCGGCGTCGAGTCTTACGGAATGTGCTGTTCCTATCAGGAGCTTGGCATGACCGAGCACGACTGGCCCTATGCCGCAAAGGACGGGCTGTTCATCCTGGGCGACGATCCCGACGTCATGGCAAAGGACCCCAAACCCGGCGACGACATCACCCGCGTGCTGGGCATGGACGGCTCCGTGGTGGAGTTTGAAATCACGCCCAACCGCCCCGACTGCCTGAGCGTGATCGGCCTGGCGCGTGAGGCAAGCGCCACCTTCCGCCGCCCGCTCCGGCTCCACACGCCTGAGGTCCGCGGCTGTGGCGGCAGCATTGCGGAGCTGGTGGATATCGAGATTGAGGACGGCGAGCTCTGCCCGCGCTACACCGCACGCATGGTCAAAAACGTGAAAATCGCTCCCTCCCCGCTGTGGATGCGCGAAAGATTGCGCGAGAGCGGCGTGCGCCCCATCAACAACATCGTGGACATCACCAACTACGTGATGCTTGAATACGGTCAGCCGATGCACGCCTTCGACTTCAGCTGCGTGGAGGGCGGCAAAATCGTCGTGCGCACCGCGCGCGCGGGCGAGACGATCCAAACCCTGGACGGCAACGAGCGCAATCTGACGGCCAATATGCTGTGCATCTGCGACGAGCATAAGCCCGTTTGCGTAGCGGGCGTGATGGGCGGCGCGAACAGCGAGATCGTCGGCGATACGGCGATGGTGCTCTTCGAGTCCGCGAACTTCAACGGCGTCTCCGTGCGCCGCACCGCCACCGCGCTCGGCATGCGCACCGACGCCTCCTCCCGC
>CAMZIO010000051.1 GCA_947307255.1 uncultured Clostridia bacterium
TGCTCGCCGCTCGCGCGGCAACCGCAAAAGACGCCTGACGGCCGCCCGCCAAAAAACAAGCACTCACGTAGCGTGAGTGCTTGTAAAAACCATATCAGCGCTTGCTGAACTGAGGAGCACGTCTTGCCGCTTTCAAGCCGTACTTCTTGCGCTCCTTCATGCGAGGATCGCGGGTGAGGTATCCGGCCTTCTTCAGCGCGGTGCGGAATTCGGGATTGACCAGCAGCAGCGCGCGGGAGATGCCGTGGCGCAGCGCGCCGGCCTGACCGGAAACGCCGCCGCCCTCGACGGTGGCAACGATGTCCACCTTGCCGAGCTGCTCGGTGGTAACCAGCGGCTGACGGACGACCATCTTCAGCGTTTCCAGACCGAAGTAATCGTCGATATCGCGGCCGTTGATGGTGATGGCGCCGGTGCCGCCCTGGAACAGGTGCACGCGCGCAACGGAGGACTTTCTGCGGCCGGTGCCGTACAGATAGGGCTTCTTGGACTGATACATTCTTCTTATCCTCCTTACTTAACTTCGTAGACCTCGGGCTTCTGAGCCTGATGCTCATGGGCCTCGCCGGCGTAGACGTGCAGACGCTTGAGGGAATCCTTGGTGATGGTGTTGCGGGGCATCATGCCGCGGACGGCCACGCGCATCGCAAGCTCAGGCTTTTCCTGCATGAGAATGCGGTACTTGGTCTCCTTCAGGCCGCCGACCCAACCGGAGTGGGTGCGGTAGTACTTCTGCTCCAGCTTGTTGCCGGTGAGCACTGCCTTGCCGGCGTTGATGATGATGACGTTGTCGCCGCAATCGGCGTGCGGGGTGTAGGTAACCTTGCGCTTGCCGCGCAGCAGGTCGGCCGCGACGACGGCGGTCTTGCCCATGGGCAGGCCGGCGGCATCGATGACGTACCACTTACGCTCGATGTTGCCCTTGTTCGCCATAAAAGTGGACATGGTAAGTTTTCCTCCATTTCATATATGAATGAAAGCGGGTGCTTTACATTTCGCTTGTCCCTTGGTAAAATCGGAACGAAGTTATTTATAGCACAGGTCGTTCGCCCTGTCAACAACAAATTGATTTAGAATATATATCTCTCTTAAAATCTATCGTTTTCTCTTTATATCTCCGTTTTTCTTAAAAGGCAAATGAAAAATTGGCATTATGGAAGAAAGGATCGCATTATGCAGGAAATATTGGGACTCGTGCGCCGCTGCGTAGAAGACTACGACATGATCGCGGAAGGGGAGACGGTCGCAGTCGGCGTTTCAGGCGGAAAGGACTCGCTGCTGACGCTGGCGGCGCTCGCGCGGCTGCGCCGATTTTACCCAAAAAAATTTGACGTCGTCGCCGTTACGATCGACGGCGGCACGCCGGGGATGAGCTTCGACGGCGTGGCGGATTACTGCCGCACGCTGGATGTGCCCTATTACCGCGTGGACGTTCCAATTTACGAGGTGGTATTCGAGGACCGCAAGGAGAAAAATCCCTGCTCACTGTGCGCCAAGCTGCGGCGCGGTGCGCTCAACACGGCACTTGTGGAGCGCGGCATCCGCAAGATTGCGCTGGGACACCATTACGATGACGCGGTGGAGACGATGCTGATGAATCTGCTCTTTGAAGGACGCATCGGCTGTTTCCAGCCGGTAACGTATTTGAGCCGCATGGACGTGCTGCAGATTCGCCCGCTGCTCTACGTAAAGGAGCGGCAGATCGTCCGCGCAGCGGAGAAGCTGCGCCTTCCGGTCGTCCATAACCCCTGTCCGGCCAACGGACTTACCCGCCGCCAGGAGGTCAAGGAGCTGCTCGTGCAGCTCCAGCAGCGCTATCCCGATTTGAAACAGAAGATTTTCGGCGCGATGCAGCGCTATCCGCTCTACGGCTGGGCGCCGGAAGCGGAAGGAGAGGAGAAAACACGTGAAGAATAAGCTTTCGGCGCGCGTGTGGATCACGCTGGTGCTGGTGGGTCTTGCCGGCCAGTTTGCCTGGACGATTGAGAATATGTACCTCAACGTCTTTCTCTACAACACGATCTCGCAGGAGCCGGGCTACATTGCCGCCATGGTCGGCTGGAGTGCGGCTACGGCCACGCTGACGACGCTTTTGATGGGCGCGCTGTCCGACCGGCTGGGTCGGCGCAAGCAGTTCATCGTCTTCGGCTACCTTGCCTGGGGCGTGAGCATCATGGCCTTTGGATTCATCCGCGTGCCGGCGATCAGTTATACGGTGGCCTATCGGCACGCGGCGGCGCGTGCGGCGGTGCTGGTGGTGATACTGGACTGCGTGATGACGTTTTTCGGCTCCACCGCCAACGACGCGGCGTTCAACGCTTACGTTACCGACGAGACGGTTGAGGAAAACCGCGGCCGGGTCGAATCCGTGCTGGCTACGCTGCCGCTGCTGTCCATGCTGATCATCTTCGGCCTCTTTGATGGGATGACGCAGCGCGGGGAGTGGCCGAAGTTCTTTGCCGTATTCGGCGCTCTGGTGTGCGCCGCGGGCGGCGCGGCGCAGCTGTTGATCCGGGAACAGCTGCGTATGCCAAAGAAAGATTCCTATTTCGCAAATCTAATTTACGGCCTGCGGCCAGGCGTGGTGCGTGCGCACGCGGATCTGTACCTGTCGCTTCTGGCATTCTGCCTGTTTTCCATCGCGGTGCAGGTGTTCTTCCCGTACCTGATCATTTATCTGCAAAGCTATCTGCATCTGGACGCCTACGCGCTGGTGCTGGGTGTGGTACTGCTCGTCGCGTCCGCGGTCAGCGTAGCCTTCGGCCGCGTGATCGACCGTGTGGGGAAGCTGCGCTTCGTCCAGCCTGCGGCCGTGGTGATGTGCATCGGCCTGATCGGAATGTACTTCGCACGCTCCATGGCGGCGGTCATCGTCGCAGGCTGCGTGATGATGGGCGGATATATGCTCGTCACCGCAGCGCTGGGCGCCGATATCCGCGACCGAACGCCCAGGGACAAGGTCGGCCACTTTCTCGGTATCCGAATGATCTTTGCCGTGCTGCTGCCGATGGTCGTCGGCCCCCAGATCGGCGCGGCGGTCATTCGCGGCAGCGAGCTGACCTATGAGGAGCTGGGGCAGATCCGCTCCGTCCCCACACCCGCGATTTTCCTCGCCGCGGCGCTGATGGTGCTGACGGTGTTCGTGCCGGTGCTGCTGCTGCAGCGACGCGACGGCGTGATAGAAGGGCTCAGTGAGGCGCAGCGTGCCGCGGTGCAAGCCGCCGTGGATGCCGGGAAGGACGTGGGCATCATCGGCGGCCCCGATGGGCCGACCGAGGTCTATATCACAGACGGGGAGGATAAGCGCGATGAATAAGCTTTTGACGCCCTGGGGCGAGGCGCTGGATCGGGAGCATCCGCTGCCCGAATACCCGCGCCCGCAGATGAAGCGCGATAGTTATGTAAACTTAAACGGCCTCTGGCAGTACGCCTTTACGAGCGATGTGCGCAGACCGGACCACTTTGACGGAGAGATCGTCGTGCCGTTTGCGCCGGAGAGCGTCCTCTCCGGCGTGGAGCGTCAGCTTCAGCCGGACGAGTATCTGTGGTACGAGCGCAGCGTTGTGCTGCCGGAGGGCTTTCGCAGGACGCGCGAGCGCACGCATACGGAGCGGCGCGACGGCAAATGGATCACCGTTTCCGAGGGGATGGACCCGGACCGCATCCTGCTGCACTTCGGTGCGGTGGACCAGATCGCGGATGTGTGGTGGAACGGCGCGCCGGCGGCGCATCATGAGGGCGGCTATCTGCCCTTCTCGGTTGACGTAACGCAATTCCTGCGCGATGGGGAGAACACGCTGACCGTCCGCGTAACGGACAGCCTGGCGCACACCCCGCACGCCTACGGCAAGCAGAAATACAAGCGCGGCGGGATCTGGTATACCGCCACCAGCGGCATCTGGCAGACGGTGTGGCTCGAGAGCGTGCCGGACAATTACGTCGAATCGCTGGAGCTGACGCCGGACTTCGACGCGAAGCGGCTGCACTGGCGGGTGCGCGCGAAGGATCCACGGGGTGCGCACGTCGTGGTGCGCAAGGAGGGCGTGTGCGTCGCCGAGGACTGGGACGATAACGACGACGGCTGCGGCTGCTCGTTGATCAGCGAGGAGGATTTTTGCCCCTGGTCCCCGGAAGCGCCATTCCTTTACACCGTTGAGGTTGACTTGGGCTCTGACCATGTGGAAAGCTATTTCGCCATGCGCAAGTTCGGCACGACGGACTACAAGGGGCACAAGGTGCTCGCGCTCAACAACGAGCCGTATTTCCACAACGGCCTGCTCGACCAGGGCTACTGGAGCGACGGACTGTATACCGCGCCGTCCGATGCAGCGCTGCGCTATGACGTTGAGACGGCGAAGCGCCTGGGCTTCAATATGCTGCGCAAGCACATCAAGATCGAACCGCTGCGCTGGTACTACCACTGCGACCGTCTCGGTATGCTCGTCTGGCAGGACCTGCCCAGCGGCGGCGAGCGCTACGACCCGCTGGTCGTTACCGCGCCGCTTTTCACCGGTATTCACCTCAAGGACCATCATTATGGCTGGTTTGGCCGCAAGGATGCACGCAGCCGCGCGCAGTATGAAGTAGATTTGCTTGACACGGTCAAGCACCTCTGCAACTGCCCGTGCATTGCCCTTTGGGTGCCCTTCAACGAGGGCTGGGGGCAATTCGACGCGCTGCGTATCACGAAGATGCTCCGCGCCGCTGACCCAACCCGTTTGATCGACCATGCCAGCGGCTGGCACGATCAGGGCGGGGGTGATCTGCGCAGCTATCACATTTATTTCAAGCCCCTGCGCATGAAGCACGACGGTGTTCGCGCCCTCGCGCTGACCGAATTTGGCGGCTACAGCCTGCCCGTTGCGGGACATATCTCCGGCAAAAAATTCGGCTATCGCCTCTGCGGGACGACAGCCGAATGGCAGAAAGATTATGTTAACCTATATGAGCAGCAGGTGCTTCCGCTGATCGAACGGGAGGGGCTGTCCGCCGCGGTGTACACGGAGCTGTCCGACGTGGAGGACGAGCTCAACGGCCTGCTGACCTTCGACCGGCGCGTTTGCAAGGCGGACGAGCAGGTGCTTCGCGCGTTGAACGCCAGGATGAAGCTATAATTATGTAAACTATATGAAAACCAGCTTCAGCAGCACCAGTAAAATGAGCCCCGGCAGGCCCAGAATCCCGATAACGAGCGCGTTGAACAGGTTCAGCCCCAGATACAGCCCGGTTACGCCGTGCAGCAGGTTGAGCAGGAACAGCGCCCCAAAGCCCAGCAGGGTATTGAGCAGTACCTTCAGCGCCAGCTTGAGCGGCGCGGCGAACAGCCGGACGACGCCCAGCAGCACGAGGGCGGCGAGCAGCCACAGCAGGATTTTTTCCGCTAAACCCATGTTGCCGTGCCCTCCGCAAAGGTTTTGCAGACCGCCTCGCCGCCGCGCTCCTTGATCGCGCGCAGCAGGTAATTATAGCGCGACTGCGTTGCGTTGATTTCAAACACGCAGGCGTCCACGAGTTCGTTTTCCACCGTGCTGTTGAAGCGCGCATAAGCCTGTGTGAGCGCGATGCGCGCGTCAGTAAGCTCGTTGAACAGCTCCTGCAGAGAATCGTCTGCGGCGACATCGCTGCGCATTAAGTTGACCTTCCTCATCGTCTTGCCCTCCTCTGCTTGCTTTACCGGTGCAGTGATAGTTTATGGAGACGGCGGACAAATATTCCCAAAAAACAGAAAAGGCGGTAAAACCATGGATCATGAAGACTATATGCGCCGCGCGCTGGCGTTGGCGCGGGAGGCGGCGGAGCACGGAGAGGTGCCCGTGGGCTGCGTCATCGTGCACGAGGGCGAGATCGTCGGCAGCGGGCGCAACCGACGCGAGGAGAAGCAGGCGACCCATTCCCACGCGGAGATGGAGGCGATCGCCCAGGCAAACGCACGGCTGCGTTCCTGGCGGCTGGACGGATGCACGCTCTACGTTACGCTTGAGCCCTGCCCCATGTGCGCCGGAGCGATCATCAACGCGCGCATCCCGCGCGTGTATTACGGCGCGCGGGATGCGGTGATGGGTGCGTGCGGCGGGGTGCTGAACCTCTTTATGGAACGCTTTCCCAACACGCCCGCGTTGGTGGGCGGACTTTTGGAACGGGAGTGCCGGGAAGAACTGGAGGCGTTTTTCAAAACCCTCCGCTGATTTACATAATTTTGGCAGAGATTTAATAATTGTTTAACAAAATTTCTTGAACTTTCTTAACAAGCACCCTTTATCTTAATACTTGCAAGAGACGATAGCTTCTTTTCATCCAATCTTCCATCAAACGGAAAAAGGACGCCGGAAGGCGTCCTTTTTCCGTTGTTCTTTTCGTTATTTTGCCTGTACCGCGGGCAGCGACGCGCCGGAGAGGAAAGACAGGTCGACCAGTGCGAAGCCCGCGAAAAACAGCGTCTGCGCGAGACTACGCAGCTCTGCCGCGGCGGCGAAGGAAAGCACAGCCGCCAACGAGCCGGCGAGCAGAAAGAGGCACGGCGAGCCGTTGCGAAAGGCAAACGCGGCGGCCTCCAGCAGGGCGGCGGCCAGCGCGGCGACCGCCAGCAGTGCGATGACGTAATGGCCGAGGACAGGGTCGGACGCACCCTTGCGGTAGAGAAAAATCAGATGCAGCGCCAGATAGCTTACGGAGAAGAGCATCAGCGTGCCGTCCGGCTTTTCCGCGCGAAAGAGCAGAAACACCGCGCGCAGCGCAGCGGCTGCGGAAGCGAGCAGGAAAATCGGCAGCAGCGTTTCCATAAGCGACGCGCGGTAGCCCAGCAGGCTGAACGCGGCGGAGGCGGCGAGCAGGAAAGCGCCGCCAATGCCGAGGGCTGCGCTGCACGTATTCCCGCCGGGGAAGTACGCCGTTATCTCGCGGTCCTCATCGATGCGGCTGCGGCGCAGCGACACGCTGAATCCGATGAACGCGGCGCTTGCGGCAAGCAGCAGGACCAGCAGGCTCAGCGCGGCTGGGTGGCGGCTGACAGGCAGGCCGAGCGCGTCAAACCCGCTGCGCATCTGCCAGAACCGCAGTGCCGCCGCGCCCGCGGAAGCGGTTGCCAATAGGACCCAATACAGCTTTTTCATCTTACTGCATCCTTTCATAGTTCGAAATCTCAAATAGTATAGCACAAATCGTCGCCGTTGTCCATACGGGATTTTGCCGGTTTCTGTTGCCTTAAGCGCTGCTGACCTGCAGTTTTGGCACTTCAACCGGTTTCTTGATTACAGGTACGTAATATGCTACAATTAAAACAGACAGCGACAAATCGGGAGTTGACGAGGTAAAGATGGTAATAATGATTACAGGCGCATCCCATGTCGGGAAAACTGTTCTGGCACAACGGATGCTTGAGAAAAACAAATACCCTTATTTTTCAATTGACCA
>CAMZIO010000052.1 GCA_947307255.1 uncultured Clostridia bacterium
GTCTTCGGCGCGCAGCGCCCGCTCGGCCTCGCGCTTGCACCGGCGCGCCTCCGCCAGCGCTTCGGTGCGCGCGTCCTCCACGTAAAAGCTCAGCCGTCCGCTCTGCGTGGGATCGAGAATGGCGATGGGGGCGTCCACGGGAAGAAAGCGGATGCCTTCAAGCTGTGCGTAGCCGGGCAGCGCCTCCGCACGGGGGATCAGCATGTGCAGGCGAAAACAAAAGGCGTTGAGCTCGTAAAGCTCGACCTCCGAAAGTGGGCGCTCGGCGCAGGCGGCGATCGTGCCCGAAAGGTCCTTGAGCGCGCTGAGCGCATACCGCAGATCCAGCACGGCGGTTTCGTCTGCGTCCAGCGCGGCGCACAGCAGCGTTACGTTATCCAGCTCCCGCGTCAGCGCCTCGCGCTGGTTCGGCGCGTAAAACCCCTCCGCGCGCAGCCGCTTCACACCGTAGGGGCAAACCGGTTCAAGCAGGTCCCGGACGTATTTGAGGCCCAGATCCTCCGATTGTTCAAAGCTCAATTCGATCATTCCAGCATCACATCCAATACCGGCGCGGCTACGGCCGCGCGCATTTTTTCCAGAAATTCCATTCGGTCAAAAACCCATCCGCCGGCGGACACGGCGTTCACCGTTACCGCCGCCAGGCGCGTGCTATGCTGCACCGCGAAGCGAACGCCCCGCGCCTTAAACGCCTCGTACGTCTCGCGCCGGAGCATCAGGCAGCTCCCATCGCGCACGAGGATTTGCAGCCCTGCCTTGTCCACGCTGCTTTGCAGCAGCGGCTTGAGAGCGGAATCCGTCAGCGCGCCGGAGAAGGCAAGCGTCCGCTCGCCCGTCGCGCGCGGCAGATCGGCGGGGGAGACGAGCGCTTCGGCCGTGCCGTCCGGTCGGAACAGCGTGATGCGCCCCTGCGCCGGGGCGGGCAGGGCTGCTTCGGGCAGGGTGAGCAGCTCTGCGGCGAAGGCCGTTTCCGCCACTACCCGATCCAGGTCGCGGTGCAGGGAGGCCCCCGTCGAGAGCACGCATACGCCGTCCGTGGCACCGGAAGCCGGGCTTTTGCGGCTCAGCGCGCCGTCGATGAGCACGCTGCCCGCGCCGAACGAGGCAAACAGCTGCCGCAAGGGACGCAGGTGTTCCACGATGGCGGGGCCGGCCAGCTGCACGAAGCCGTCGCTTTTCGCGCGGAAGATCACCACCTCACCCAGGCTTGTATACAGTCCCGTCGTGGCAAGGATCTCCCGTGAAACATCACATAGCGGCAGCAACTGTTCGGCCGTGGCCGCCAGCATCCCCTCGTAGAGGTAGATCGGCGGCTTGTCCGTACCGGTTACCAGATCGCGGCTCTCACCGTCCCTGCCGATGCTGGTCAGCGCACAGGGCGCGCCGCCCGCCTCGGCGTATTCGCGGATCAGCCGGCACAGCGCCGTGGTTTTACCGGCATTTTTACACATTCCCAGCATGACCGTTACCGGCGCGCCGGAGAGCAGGTCCAATAAGCGCATAGTTCTCTCTCCCGTGCGCGCCGATTGACAAAGCGGGGCGCGCACTTTATAATGAATATAATTATGGAATTACGGCGGCGAACGGCAGGAAAGGGGAGGAATACGATGAGAGGTTTGATTCATCTCTATTGCGGCGACGGTAAGGGAAAGACCACCGCCTCCGTGGGGCTTGCCGTCCGCGCGGCCGGCGCGGGGCGGCGGGTGTTGTTCGTCCAGTTCCTCAAGGACGGATCATCCTCAGAGCTCAACGTCCTGCGCGCGATCGACGGTGTCGACGTGCGCGTGTGCCAGAAGCATTACGGTTTCATTTGGGAGATGGATGAGGAGGAGTTCGAGCGCGCCGCGCAGGATTATGCGCAGCTGCTGTACGGCGCACTGGACGCGGCGGGGCAAGGCTACGGTCTGCTCGTGCTGGACGAGGCGGTCTCTGCCTGCAACTGCGGCATTATCTCCGAGCGTGCGCTGCTGGACTTTTTCGCCTGCAGGCCGGAGGGACTGGAGATCGTGCTGACCGGACGCGACCCGTCCGCGGCGCTGACCGCCGCGGCGGACTATATCACGGAGATGAAAAAGCTCCGCCACCCTTACGATCAGGGCGCTCCGGCGCGCCGCGGCGTCGAGTTCTGACGCAGGCGTTTGATTTCACTTCTCATGATAGCACATTCTGTCCGCCGCCGCAAGGGGGCGGACAGGCTGCCGCCGGGAAAGAAAAAACTGCCGCCGCGTGCGGACTCATATGGAATTGAAGCGTACAACAGCTCCGGAAGCACAAGGCTTCCGGAGCTGTTGCTGTGTTTTTTCGTAAAGGAATATTGTCTTATATCGGCTCGGCTCAGCAGGCTTTCGGAATTTCAGCGGCCGGTTTCTCCGCACTATAGAAGATCACGCGGCTGCGCTGCGCGGCCGCCGGTCCCGGACTCAGAAACCGACGATCAGGCCGTGCCGCTCGGCATAAAAGCTGTCCAGACCTCGCGTGGGAAGGAGATCCACGCGGACGCCTGCAAAGCGTTCTTCCAGCCCCTGCTTGAGGGCGTTGGCCGCCGCTTCGTTGAAGCAGTGAGAGATGACGACTTCGTTTCCGGCCAGCCCGGTGGACTGAATCTCGTCGAGCAGGAAGCGGAGCATATTCTTCTCGCCGCGCGCCTTGCCCCGCATGGCGATTCTGCCCTCCTCGTCGCCCACGCCGACGCCCCAGAAGCCCAGATGCCCGGCGATCAGCGCAACCAGCTTGTTCACGCGTCCCGCTTTGATCAGATTGCGATAGGACTGCAAGGCGAAGATGATATGCGTGCGTTCCGCTGCGGCGCGGAGGGCCGGGGCGATCTCTTCAAAGGGGGTCCGGTCGGCAATCAGCGAGAGCGCCTTGCGGATCAGCAGAACCGTTTCCGGCCCGGTGGCGCGGCTGTCGATGATTTCGATCTGCTTATCCGGCTCACTTTCCAGCAACATCCGCTTGGCGGCCATGGCGCTGTTATAGCTGCCGGAAAGGCTGCCAGAGATCGTAAAGGCCAGCACGGGGCCGGGCTGGGAAAAATGCTCCAGCCACAGTTGGGGAGAGGGACAGCCGGTATAGGCCGCCTCAGAACAGGTTTCGTTGTCCAGAAGCATCGCGTCCAGATCAATTCCGGCTTGATCCGTATACTCCCGCTTGCCGATGCGGATGTGAAAGGGAATGGTGGAAAAATCAATTTCCTGCCCCGACTCCGGCAGGCGGTGCAGATCACAACTGGAATCGGCCACGATGTGCCACTTCATATAAAAATCTCCCCCATCTGATTCGTTTGCCGTCCGTGCATTCGTTCGCGCGTACAGTGGAAATGTATTATAACAGAGCTTTCGTGAAATGGAAAGGTCCTTTACAAAAAAATTGCAAAGGATTAAAAAATAGAATCCATGCGCCGTATGGGGCCGGCCGCCGCATTGCGCCGCCGGTATATCTGCGAGAACATTGGTCAGACCGGCCAGGTCGCCGCGAACGCGTTCATCCCCCTGGGTATGGCGGACGGCAATGGCGGCATCTTCAAGAGCGACGCCACCAAGCAGGGCTACTATGATCCCTATGCGATCAACGACGACTATGACACCGTGATCGAGCGTGCCCGCACGCTGCTCAAGGCCGCCGGCTACCAGTTCGGTGAGGACGGCAAGCTGAGCGCGGAGACCCCCATCCAGTTGGAGTATCTGACCAACACCACCTCCGGACACATCAAGATTGCCGAATCCATCCAGCAGGATCTGGAAGCGCTGGGCATCAAGCTGAGCATCCAGCAGCAGGATTGGAACGTGTTCCTGGAGGAGCGCAAGGCCGGTAACTTCGACTTCGCCCGCGAGGGTTGGATTGCCGACTTCAACGACCCCATCAACATGCTTGAGATGTGGACCACCGTTTCCGGCAACAACGACTGCCAGTTCGGTCGCTGATTGCAGCCGACGCACAGAGCACGTCTGAGCGATAAGTGAAAAGCTTTTCCCGGCCGGCAGCGTTACGCTGCCGGCCGCTTTTTGCCCCAAACGCGGCGGGACGAAACGCAAGCCTACCCCGCGGGAGAAGGGGAGACGGGCTCGCGCAGCACCCGGGACGATATTGCTACACCCCCACGCGGATTACCCCGTCGAAGCGATCCAGATAATCCCCGTCCCAGTTATGACTGATCACGATTCGGAGGATGTCCCTGTGGCTGAAGATAAAGTCGTTGATCAGATTGACGTTCTCCGGGTCCAATCCCGTGGTGGGCTCGTCAAACAGTACGATTCGCGGGTGGCGCTGCATCGTCCGGGCAATGCCGATCCGCTGCCGCTCACCGCCGGAGATGTTGTCCCCAAAGTCCCCGAGGGGGTGGGTGCCCACACGCTGGGCCAAGGCCGTTAGATTGACGTCTTGCAGCAGCTTTCGATACTCCTCCGAATCCTCTGCAATATCACGGCGAAACAGCATGATGTTCTCGTAGAGAGAGGCGTTGAACAAAAATGGAGATTGCTCCACGACGCCGACGGCTTCAAAGATTTCATCCTCGGACAGGCTTTTGATATCGTGATCTGACAGCTTGATGGTACCGCCGTAATCATCATAGTATTTCAGCAGGAGCTTAATCAGCGTGGATTTGCCGCTGCCGCTCTCACCGATGATGGCGTAACAGCCGTTTCCTTTGAAACGATAGGAAAAATGATCATAGAGCTTTCGTTCTCCGAAAGAGAAGGAGACCTCTTCATAGGCGATCTCCGGCGTTTCGGCGGCAAGGCTCCCCGTCTGCCGTGTGGTATTGGCCTGACACTCGGCGTGCAGCTTCTGCGCAATCTTTGCGGTGGAACGGATCGTAATGATGAATTCGGCAATGTTGGAAAAGGCGTTGGACAGATTGCTGGAATAGCTCACAGCGGCAAATAGCAGGGACACCGACAGCACGCCGCGAATCAGCAGCCAGCCGCCCACGGCCGTGCATCCGACGCTCAGGATACAGGCGGTCTTGTAGAGCATCTGCATACTGATCGCATTTGCCATGGAGAAGGCCGTATATGCCCGCTGCCTCTGTGTGCAGCCATCCAGAAATCTCTGCATATACGATGCCGTTCCCTGTCCCATGCGCAGCGTCTCGTAGCCCTCGACGCCCTCTTTCAGGATACCGGTCAATTTCTCCGAAGCGTTGGAGTATGCCTGCTTCCGCTGCTGGGTTATATTAGAAACCGAGCGACTGATGAAAAAGGGCGCGGTGGACAGCACTACGCTGATAGCCAGCAGCCAGGGATTCAGTAAAAACAGGTTAACCGAGAAGATCACGACATCGGCGGCACCGCTGAAAATCCAGGGAATCATGCCGATCCAATCCAAGGCGTACAGATCCGTATCTGCGCCGAGAAGATTCAAATAATATGCGTCGCTTTGTTCCCGGAAGCTGCGCAGAGGGCGGCGGAAAATCGAGCGCATGAGATCTCCCCGCATACGGATCGTACCGTCTGAGAGGAATGCAAGCCTGCTCCGTGCGGCAACGATTGTGGCAGCAAAATGAATGGCTAAAAAAGCAAGCGACAGCCAGACTGCCTGAAGCATTTTTGGCAGAGACCCCGCCTGGGCGTGTTCCAGGATCTCCGCTGAATAATAGATGAAACGGGCGAATGACAGGCTGCTGACGACCAGCAGCAGACAAGCCAAAAAGAAATGGAGCTTGCCGCGCTTGCTGAGTTTGGGCATGAGCCGGAGCTTTGGAAGCTGCAACTCATCTATGCTTTTCGCTTTCGCCATTGATGCTTCCCTCCTTGGACAAGATCGGCTTTGAGCGGGTCGTCCAACTCCAGATATAGCCCGGCCCCTCCAGCATCCAGCGTGCGAACAACAGGAACGGCACAAAGCCCGGATTCTCGTTGAGCGTATACACGCTATGTTCTCCGTCCACTTCCACGACCGAGCGCCTGGTGAGCAGCTTGATTTCGCTCATGGCTTCGAGTCCGGGCATCAGGCGGCTTTCCGCTATGCCGCAGGCCTTGGCCAGCGCGCCGGCGGAATAGCATTGAATCGGCCTGGAATATAAGAAATACAGCAACTCCATGCTCCCCTCATGGGAAAGGGCAGTGAAGAGCTTTTTGTAGGTTTCCGGATCCAAAAGATTTTGGCGGTAGCCGCCTTCCGGCTCTGACAGTACCAGAAACAGCGGGCAATCCTCGGCGGGGACCGACATCCTCATACCGTAATCATCCACGAACTGGGAGCGAAGCCAGACGGGGATCTTTTCCCCGTTCTCAAAATAGAATCCGCTGCTGTTTTGAATCGGCAGGTTCTTGCGCACGTCCATCTCATCTGTCTCGTCTGTTGCAGCGTTACGATTGGTTTTTACGGGGCTATTCTGCACCAGAAGCAGCAGCTTGAACAACTCGTACTGCCGCTTCTCCATGGGGATGTGCATATACCAATGGAAGAAGGCGTCTTTCATATCTGCGCCTTTCGCGTTTTCACGCCCAAAAAGCGTATCTACGGTTACGTGAAGCGCGTCCGCGATTGCAGGAAGAAGCTCCGCGTCGGGCAGCCCCCCTTTTTCCCATTTGCTGACGGCCTGCGCCGAAACCGACACGAGATTGCCGAGCTGTTCCTGCGTCAGCCCCGTTTCGCGCCGAAGTCTGGCAATGTTTTCACCGATTTGCATGATCTATTACCTCCGTTCTGTTTGCAAGAGAGTCGAGCATCAATCTATGGTTGTATCATATCAAAACTGTGGGTTGAGTTCAATGAGCGCGCATTTGCCGATAATCAACTGTGAGTTGAGAAACGGCCTATATCTGCCGGTTGACCTGAAGCTATTCTTGATAGAATTTATTTGAGCCGCTCGGCATAAGACGGAATGAGACGAAAGAAAACCCCCGGAACCGTACGGCTCCGGGGGTTTGGCTGCGCAGCTTTGCGCATAGAGTATCGTTCTTATTCTCCCTGGGAGACGGTGAACAGCGAGTAGAAGTAGCCCTTCTGCGCCATCAGTTCGTCGAAGCTGCCCTGCTCGGACACCGCGCCGTTTTTCAGCGCGAACAGACCGGTACAGCGGCGCAGGATATTCTCGTCCAGATCGTGGGTAACGATGACGCGGGTGTAGCCGTCCAGCTTCAGAATCGCGTCCAGCACCTCGAAGGAAGTCTCGGCGTCGAGGGAAGCCGTGGCCTCGTCCACGAAGAGCACGGGGGTCTTGCGCAGCAGCGCCCGGGCGATGGAGATCCGCTGCCGCTCTCCGCCGGAGAGACCGGAGCCGTTCTCGCCGCAGAGATAGTCCGCGCCCTTTTCGTCGATGAGCTTTT
>CAMZIO010000053.1 GCA_947307255.1 uncultured Clostridia bacterium
TGGAGAAGGTCTTGCGCGGCAGGACGCCGTCCGCCATGACGGTCTTAAAGAGCTGTTCCTTGCCCATTGCGGGAAGCAGGAAGCCCATATTCCCTTCCTTGGAGCCAAGCTCCTTGGTTACCTCGTCGCCGTGGATATAGTCCACCTCGCCGCCGTGCTTCTTGAGGAACTCGTCGATAAACGCCTGCAGCGTGCCGACGGCCAACTGAACCTTCGGATCGGGAACGGTAATGAAGCCGTCGTAGCCCTTCCACACGACCTCGATCACGTGGCCCTCGCCCTTACCCTCATAGGCGTTGGGATAGAACTTTTTAAACTCGCTCATGAGCACGGCGGGGTCAACGCCAAAGAGCACGCGATGGATCGGCTCGAATTTGAGCGCATCGTCGTGGTTGTTGACGACCTCGACCAGGGCGTAGCGTGCAGGCAGCTTCTTCCACTCCGCCTCGCTCAGGCCCTTCTTCTGCTCCTCATAGCAGGCCTTCGCCGTGGCGAGAGAATGGTTGCCGTCGCCCACGGCGAACAGCAGCGGCGCCACGCCGGTAACGTTATACTTGGTCTTCATCGCCTCATCCGTGCACAGGGCCTCCAGCGCGTCAGCCACGGCGTCGATCTGCGCCTCGCTGAGCTTGTAGCCGGTCAGATGTCCGCCGTTTTCCATCAGATCGAAGTCATAAACCTTTTCCATCCCGGAAGCAGCGGCGGTCAGCGGCTCAATCACGGTCTTTTCCGGATTGTCGATCAGCAGCATGACGTGCGGCAGCTCGACCGGGGCGTTGCGGCGCACCTTGGCACGCGGGGGAATGCGGTCGAGCACGGTGCCCTCGGTGGCGCGAATCAGCGCGCCGGAGCCGGGCGTAAAATCGTAGTCGTCCAGATCGACCATACCGATCAAGCCGTGGCGGATCTTGCCGTCGGACTGGCTGCGCTCGATGTAGATTAGGGAGTCCTTGAGCGTCTTAAATACGTCGTTTTTCAGATAGCTGTCCATGGAAGCGTTGATGTTGTCAATCAGCTCGTCCACGTTCGGCGCCTTGAGATTTGCCTCCGGCAGGATCAGACGCAGCGTAGAGGGCGCGTCGCCCACGGTGTTTTCCACGCGTTGCCAATACTCCGGCTCAGAGGTAAACTGATCGCAGGCAACCACCGCCCACTTGCTCATGTCCGCCTCGCGGGGCAGCAAAATGTCGGCCGGGTAAAAGCCGAGCTTTTCAAATTTCTGATTCATTCTATTTCCTCCTGTAAAAATATAGTTAGTATTCCACGAGGATGTCCATTATGATTATACAAACTCTCTCACGAAAAAGCAATCCGTATTCACAAATAAACGCACAAAAAAATCTCCGGGCGCTGCGTCCCGGAGATTTTTTTGATTCGTTATTCATCGGTCGGCTCCTGCGGAGCGTCCTCAGCAGGCTCGTCCGCGCATTTCCCGGCACAATTCCCCTTGCGGCTTCTGCCGGCAAACAGCGTCTCGACCGTGCCGTCCTCCTTGAGCAGTTCAAAGCTGCAATCCAGGCCGTAGGCCGCGATCCCCGCGGCAATGACCGCCCAGGGCGCCGCCATAAGCCCCAGCACGCCGCCGGCCACGCCGACGTTGACGGGAACGGTGAGCACCGTCTTCTCGCCCTTTTTCATGCTGATTTTGGTTACGTTTCCCTTTTTGATCATCGCCTTGATCTTATCGACGACCTCGTGCGAGCACTCCTTGTCCTCCTTCTCCAGCGCGACGAGCGCATCGATCACGCTGCCGTTAGCGTCTTCCAGCGCCTGCTTTGCCTGCTCGTAGGATACGCCGGTACGCTCGCGGATCTGGTCGATCATCTCCAGTGTAATATCCATGATGCAATCCTCCTCTGATCGTTTGGTTTTTGTGATTCTGTTATTCGTCGTTTCTGTTCAGAAACCAGCATACCGCACAAAAAGCGGCCGCGCACACAAATAACGCCGCAAGAATCTTTATTGCCGTTTTCATAGGACTTTTCCTCTCTTTCTGCGGTGATCTCCGGAAGTTGTAATAAGGATAGCAAAAAATCTTTTCCGAATTATTAACGAGTTGTAAAGGATATGTAAACCTTTCCATCTGCGCCATGCAAAAACCGTTTCGTTGCAAAGCCGGAACCCGGCGCATATCATGGTCGTAAGCAACGAAATCGCCCCCACAGGCGCAGGGCTCGGGCAGCTTGCCCCTTTCTGCGCCGGGCAGCGTGAAAAAAGCTGCCACGCGCGCTCCCCCGCCGCCGGGAGGCGCGTAAGAAAACGATCCAATCGCGGCAGAATGGAGCAGATCGCAATGAAACACCTTCACGTCGGCATCCTCGGCGCAACGGGCGCCGTGGGCCGGGAAATGATCAAGATTCTGGAGGAGCGCGACTTTCCTCTCGCCTCCCTGCGTCCCATCGCCTCCGGCCGAAGCGCCGGCGGCACGCTGCGTCTGCGCGGGGAGGACGTGCGGATCGAGGAAGCCGACGCGCACGCCTTTGACGGGCTGGATATCGTGCTCGGCGCGACGGAAAGCGGCGTCGCTGCGCATTTTGTCCCGGCCATCCTGCGCGCAGGCGCGGTATTCGTGGACAACTCCAGCGCATTCCGCCTCGATCCCAAGGTACCGCTGGTGATTCCGGAGATCAACCCGGAGGATGCACGGCGGCACAACGGTATTCTTGCCAACCCCAACTGTACCACCATTATCACACTTGTGGCGGTCAACGCGCTCGCCCGGGAAAGCCCGATTGAACGCATGATCGTCTCGTCCTACCAGGCGGTCAGCGGCGCGGGCGCGCGCGGCCCGAAAGAGCTGATGGCCGAGGTGGAAGCGCTCCGCCGCGGCGAGTCGTACCAGCCGCAGGTATTCCCCCACCAGATCGCCTACAACGTCATCCCGCAGATCGGCGGCGAGCAGTACGAGGGCTACACCAGCGAGGAGATGAAGCTGCAAAACGAAGGACGCAAGATTCTCCACCTGCCGCAGATGCAGGTAAGCTGCACCTGCGTGCGCGTGCCGGTGGTGCGCAGCCACAGCGTCTCCGCCGTGGTGCGCACGAGAGAGACCATCAGCGTCGAGCGGGCACGCGCGCTGATCGCCTCCGCGCCGGGCTGCAGGCTCGTGGACGATCTGCCCGGCGGCGGCTATCCCATGCCGCTGGATACCTCGAATCAGGATCTCGTATTCGTCGGCCGCATCCGGGAGGATCTGACCGACGAGAGGGGCTTGAATCTCTGGTGCTGCGGCGACCAGGTGCGCAAGGGTGCCGCCACCAACGCCGTCCAGATCGCAGAGCTGCTGCTGAAATAAGCCGCCGAAAAAAGCGGCCCGAATCGTTCCCGATTCGGGCCGCTTTTTCAGCATTCCGTCATCATGCGGATAATTTCCAGATCCGTCTCGCGCATACCGATCCGGCCAAGACGGCCAAAATTGGAGATGGAATTCTCCACGCCCTTGACGACCAGGCCGTCCCCGCCGAGGAACTGCTGCCCGTTCTGAAACATCTCAAAGCCGAAGATTCCCGCCTCGACCGACATGGCAATCTTTGCCGCGCAGGAGGATTTTGCCCCGTCGCATACGATGCCGCTGGTGATTGCCAGGGCATTAACGATGGTGTGGGCAATATCCCGCGCGTCGCCGCCATGGAGATAGGCGATGCCGGCGCCCGCGCCCGCGCCCGCGCTGACCGCGCCGCAGTAGGCCGAAAGCCGCCCGATGCTGGTCTTTTCATGCAGCGTAACGAGGTTGGAGATCAGCAGCGCCCGGTAGAGCTTCTCTTCGTCCGTATGAAGCTCTTTGGCATACTCGATCACCGGCAGAGAGGCGGTCATGCCCTGGTTGCCGCTGCCGGAGTTGATCACCACCGGCATTTCGCAGCCGTTCATCCGCGCGTCGGAGCCGGCGGCGGCATACGCCTTGGCGCGGGTGCGCACGTCGCTGCCCGTTTTGAGCAGGACCTTGCCGATGTTTGCGCCGTAATCGTTGCGCAAACCCTCCTCGGCAATGGCGGTGTTAAGCTCGATCTGGCGCGCAAGGATGGACGCAACGTCGGCAAGATCGCAGGTGGTGGCAAAATCGTAGATATCCCGAACCGACAGGAGCAGATAGTCCGGGGCGTCATCCTCCGTCGCTTCCTCCTCGTCCAGGGGCTTGCTCTCCAGCACGACGCCGTCCTTCTCAACGAGCACGACGTTGGTGTGCTCGTCGGCGATGCGCACGCGCGCATAGGATTCGCCGCGAAACAGCGTTACCGTTATGTCCAGCAGCCGTCCGGACTGCGCCGTGCTGATGCGCACCGGTACGGCGGCAAGGAAGTCCGTAATCCCCGCCTTTGCCTCCTCGCTCACGTGGGAGATGACCTGAAGCTGCGCCGTCTCGTCCCCGCCGAGCACGCCGATCGCCGCGGCCACGGCGATGCCGCGCGCGCCGTTCGTATTGGGCACGACCACGCTTTTGACGTTTTTGATGATATTGCCGCTCGCCTCGATCTCCATACGCTCCGGCAGCGAGCCGAGCGCTGCGCGCGCACGCGCCGCGCAATAGGCAATGGCGATCGGCTCGGTGCAGCCCATGGCGCAGATGAGTTCACGCCGCAGGATCTCCACGTAGGTGCGGTAAATCAAGCTGTCTTTCTCCATAACTCGTCTCTCCCCTTTTCCGTGTGGTTTGGCTCTATGAAAATACCCCATCGTGGAGATGGGGTATTCGCAAGCGATCAAAAATCAATGACGCCGTTGATCACGTGCAGATCATACGGTTCAAAGGTAACGTTGCGGTACTTCTCCACGTCCAGCTTCACACCCGTCCAGTCGGAGTGCAGCTCGCCGTTTTGCTTGATGAGAATATCGTAGAGAATATCATACGTTACACCGTTTTCATCCGTCTCCACGATGGTGGAGTACGGCAGCGTTTTGTGATAGGTCATATGCAAATCCTTGTACAGGAAATGAAAGCCATTGCGCATCCGGCAGCCGTCCAGCCCCATATAGGTAAACTGACTGCGCAGGTCCTGCAATATCCGGTCGTGATCCTCCTCATAGAGGTTGTCAGGCGTCGTCTCGGTATAGTCGTAGCGGAACTGGATGGGAATGCCGAACTTGCGGAAGCGCTCGACAAAATCCTTCAGCTTGTCCGTGGGATAGTGGCGATAGAGCACGCAGTTGATGCGCGTGGGCGTGGCGATGCGGGATATCACGTCGTCCGGCGACTCCTCCACGTACTTTTGTAGGTGGCGCGAGATGTTGATGCAGCTGATCTTGTCCTTGTTTCGCTCGGTAAAGGCGATCATCTCCTCCGCATCACAGCCGGGCTGAACGGGGAAGGTCGTGTTGATATAGACGTTATGCGAGGTAGGGATCGCGTCCAGCATCCGCTGCAGATCCCCCAGATTGGCAAAGGGCTCTCCCCCGGTGAAAACGAAGTCGCAACGCGGCGTGATCTCGTCCATCACATGGATGCTCTCGATAATCTTCTCCACGCTAAAACCGCTGCAATCCCGATACTCCTGTTTGTTCACACAGAACGGGCAGTTATTGCGGCAGTCGTACGGCACGAATACGGTTACGGTCGCGCCGCCTGCGCGGGTTTTATAGGGATTACTCATGGCGATAAAACCCCTCCTTATCAAGAGTCGAAGAGTATTTTACAATACCATGTCGGTTTTTTCAAGAGTAAAGATGAAAATTCACGTTTTTCTAATCCTTTTTCTCCTGCAGCACCCGGCGCACGTTGGCAAACGCCGCCTCCTCCCCCTGCTCCTTGAGCACGAAGAGCATCTGCTCGATCATCGCGCCGGTTTCCGGATGAATGAGGATGTGTCCCTTGGATCTGATATAATAGTCGTATGCCGCCGCATCCGTATACTGCTCCCCCAAATACGTCCGGCAGGCGGCAATGCGGTCGCAGAACATCTCCGCCACATAGCGCACGGGCATCCGGCATCCGCCCATATAGACCTTGCCGTCCGGGGCAATGCAATAGTCGATCCAATACTCAAAATGATGCTTGTTGCGGCCCTTGTGGTGCAGCCATGCAAGCGAAACGCCGTTTTCCCGGCGCTCGGCGTCGTTGGGACTGCGGTAACCCTGATAATACTTCGCACCGCGCCAGAACTCCGCCGGGGCGTACTTGCTCATATCGTGCAAAAGCCCCTGACGGTACAGTCCCAACCGAAAGCAGTATCGCATCACCAGATAACGATGATACGTAACGGTTTTCAAATGTGCCCACGGCTGCATGACGAGCGCCCCTTTCCCTGACATTTTGTCTATTGTATCACAATCTTTTCCAATGCAAAAGCGTATGTTCAAAGAAAAAATGCAAAAAATGAAACCGGATGGTGGTCAAACATGGAAATCGCGCTCATCGGCGCAAACGCCGATGCCCTTTACCGCACGCTCTCCCTGCCCGTTGTTTCTTTTCCCAGCCTTGCAGCCTTGCCGCAGCGCAGCTTTTCGCTGCTGGCGCTTTGTACAAACGCCGCCGCACCGGCGCCGGACGCCGCGCCGCAATGCGGCACGCTGCTGCTGCCCGGAGACAGCGATCCCGCCGTCGTGCGCGCGCTCGCACCCCAGCAGATCGTGGGTTACGGCCTTTCGCCGCGCGATACGCTCACCCTCTCCAGCATCGCCGGGGCGCAGCGGCTGCTCTGCCTGCAGCGCAGCCTCCTCACCCTGCGCGGTACGCTGATCGAGGCGCAGGAGCTGCCGCTGCCGCCGCAGCTGTCCGCGCTCCCGGCAGAGCAGGCGCTGCTGCTTGCAGGTATCGAGCTGCTCTGCCGCGGCCGCGGCGGGCTGCTTGCATAGAAAAGGCGCCGCCTCCCGGCGGCGCCTTTTAAAATGGGACCGATTCTTACAGGCTCTTTTCGTAAGACTCGATCATCTTCTTGACCATCTGGCCGCCGACGCTGCCGGCTTCACGAGAGGTCAGATCGCCGTTGTAGCCCTTCTTGAGATTGACGCCAACCTCGCTGGCAGCCTCCATCTTGAACTGGTCCATAGCGGCACGCGCCTCAGGCACGTTGATACGATTGCTATTCTTGCTGGACATAATCGTTACTCCTTTTTGTTTTTGTTGCACGGTTTGCCGTGCGTTTGGGTATCGCAACGGTAGTTTGAGCAATCCGCGCCGTCCTATGCAAAAACGCCCATGCCAAGTTTTGGCTGACCGGCCGCAATCTCAGCGATAATCATAACCACCAGTAAACTGGTGGTTTGACCAGCCCCTAGAAGGGGCTATTAC
>CAMZIO010000054.1 GCA_947307255.1 uncultured Clostridia bacterium
TTATCTTCCCCCAGTAGAACTGGGGGTTTATTTCCACGTCTAAAGACGCCAAACAGAAAAGGCCCGCCGCGGAAAGCGGCGGGCCTTTTTCTGTGTGTCTACTGCTCATTGTCGGTATCGTCCTTATTGTCATCATCCTTATTCTGATTCAGCACAAGACCAAGACACATACCGACAGAGAGTCCAATCGGCATCCACAATCCAATGTTATCTGTTGCGGCTCCGATTGCCGTCCCAATGGAAAGCCCAAGGCACATGCCGATCGCAAGTCCGGATGAGCCCTTTTTGTCCTTGCTATCCTTATTCATGAAATCACCTCTGAAAATGCAAATCAGCAAAGCTTACGAGCGCAGGCGCTGCATGTTGCTCAGAACGGCTTTTTTGCGATCTCCAGGATTGTGTCCATCATACCGCGGATCTGCGGCGTGAGAACCTTGTTCTTGTGATAGAGGACCTGCCGCCATTCGTGCATCGTACAGTCGGCAACGGGGATGATGGCAAGATTCTTTTCATGGATGCTTTTTTGTATCGTGTAGCGCGGCAAAACGGAGAGGTATTCCGGATTTTCGCTGATCAGGCGCAGCGCCAGCACGTCGCTTTCCAACTCCAGAAAAGGCTCGACGTTCAGTCCCTGACGGGCCAGCTCGCGGTCAAACTGGTCGCGGTAGGCGTTGGAGCGATTGATCAGAATGAAGGGGAAATGCACCAGATCGGCAAGACGGACGTTTTTCCGGCGCGTGAGGGGGTTATTGATGTTGGTAACGACGACGATGTCCTCCTCCGCCTCAAAGGTCTGCACGAACTGCGTGTCCAGCGTCTGCAGATCCAGCGTGTAGATCAGATCCAGCTCGTTCTTGATCAGACGATCCTTCAGCCCGGCGATGGTATCCACCCGGATATTGGCCAGTACGTGCGGAAAGCGCTGGTGGAAAACGGGAACGATATCGGCAAAGGAGGCGGTCATCAGCGAATCCAGCGTGCCGACGCGCACGGTGCCGGTCAGCTCGCTGTTGGTGGCGGCAAAGGTTTTCGCACGCGCTACCGCGGTGGTTACGTCCTGAGCGTAGGCAATGAAATCCTTGCCGTACTGCGTCATGGTGATATTCTTGCCGATACGGTCGAATAGCTGTACGCCCAGCTCGCGCTCAAGCTGCTGGATCTGCACGGTTACGGCGGATTGGGAATAATCCAGTGCCTCGGCAGCCTTGGAAAAGCTCTTGAGCTCAGTCACTTTTAAGAAGGTGATCAGATTGCGAATCTCCATAACAAGCCCTCATTTCCAAAGAATCGACGATTAGCTTTCCGTTGGTATATTATTACTATAATAAAATCATAGATATCTTGTCAAGAAAAGTTTTACGGCAAAATGCAAGGCGCGGGTTTTCCCGCGCCTTGCGTTTCTTTTATTGTCTGCCGGAGAGGTAATAATCGCTCTCGCCGCTGTGGTAGAAGGGACAACCCGCATTCCTGCGTTCGAGAAAGCGGACCATCTCATCCTCGTCCAGATCCTGCTGGCAGTAATAGACGTCGTATTCCTCGTCATAGTCGTAATAGATACAGTCCTCGCAGTTTGAGCGTTTTTCCATGGGAACGGCGTCCCTCCCGTCGTTACTTTTCGTAAGTCTGGTGCAGCAGCTCGTGCGAGCGCTTGTCCAGATCCTCGGCGTACATGGTGTTGAGCACGGGGTTGCGCTCGGCGCGCTTGAACATTGCGCTTCGGTCGATCTCGTAGAGACCGGCGGCGCGCTGCAGCTTGCGGTTCATCAGAGCGTAGGGCTGGCCGGCGCCGCCGACACAGCCGGTCGGGCAGGCCATCACTTCAACCATGTCCACCTGCACTTCGCCGCGCTCGATCTGATCGAGCAGCTTCCCGGCGTTGCTCAGCCCGTGCGCCACCGCGATACGCACCTCGCGCTCACCGATTTGGATGCTGCCAAAGCGGATGGGCTCGCTGCCGCGCAGCCCGCAGTGCTCGATCATGCGCAGGGCGTTTTTGGACTTGTCGGGCAGGCAGAAGCGCACGACCGCCTCTGCCACGCCGCCGGTGGTGCCGAAGATCTCCGCCGCGCCGGAGCCCATACCAAACGGCAGATCGGGCGACTCCTTCTCCAGCATCTGGAAGCGGATACCGGACTCCTTGATCATCTTGATGATCTCCTGCGTGGTCAGTACCAGATCCACGTTCGGCGTGCCGAAACGGCGGAACTCCGGCCGGCCCGCCTCCATCTTCTTGGCCGTGCAGGGCATGATGGCGATTTGATAGGTGGTGCGGCCGTCCTCGGCGTCCTTTTGCTGATAACGGTCCTTGAGGACGGTGGCGAACATCTGCATCGGGGAGAGGGCGGAGGAGAGGTTTTTGAGGAACTGCGGATGCGTGTTTTCCACGTACTTCACCCACGCCGGGCAGCAGGAGGTCAGAAGCGGCAGGTTTTCCCCGCTCTCCAGGCGGCGCAGGAACTCCGGCCCCTCCTCGCGCACGGTCAGATCCGCGCCGAAGATGGTGTCGTATACCTCGTCCGCGCCCATGATCTTCAGGGCGGTAACCAGCTTGTCCAGTACGTTTTCGCCGGAGGGCAGGCCGTACGCCTCGCCCAGCGCCACGCGCACGGCGGGCGCGATTTGGATAACCACGCGCTTTTTCGGATCGTGCAGTGCCTGCCAGGCAAGGCCGATTTCATTTTTGACGGTGATGGCACCGGTGGTGCACACGGCGGAGCACTGGCCGCAGCTGACACAATTCGTCTCGATGATCGGCCGGTTTTCCGCGGTGGTGATGCGCAGATTCGGGCCGCGCCCGGCGAATTGCAGGATATTGACGCCCTGCACCTCGTGGCACACACGCACACAGTCGCCGCAGAGGATGCATTTATTGTAGTCGATCGAAATCGAAGGACTGCTCATATCCTTTTCCATATAGGGGCGCGTGTCTGCATAGCGGACGTGCTGGATCCCGAAGCGCATCGCCATCTCCTGCAGGCGGCAGGCGCGATTTTTCTCACAGGTCGTGCAGTCGCGGCAGTGGGAGGCCAGCAGCAGCTCCAGGATCGTGCGGCGGTACCGCAGCAGGCGCGCCGTGTTGGTGCGGATACGCAGACCGTCCACGGGCTTCATCGTGCAGGCGGCTTCGATCTTGCCGTGCTCATCCTCCACCACGCACATACGGCACGCGCCGTACACCGACAGATCCGAATGGAAGCAGAAATTCGGCATTTCGACGCCGGCCTTCTGGCACACCGCCAGCACGGACGGCTCGTTTTCAAATTCCACGCGGATGTTGTCCACGTACATGATTCCCTTAGGCATCGACAAACACCTCCCGAATTGCGCCGAAGGCGCAAAGATCCATGCAGTTATAGCACTTGACGCACTTTTCCGGATCAATGACGAACGGGGATTTGATCACGCCGCTGATCGCCTCGGCATGGCAGGAGCGCGCGCAGCGGCTGCAGCCGCGGCAGGCATCGGGGTCGATGACGATGCGCTTGCGGTCAAAGGGAATATTACCCGGTTCGATCGCGGGGCGCAGATCGTTTTCACACAGCGCGCAGTGCCCGTCCAGATGGGCGCAAAACTCCTCCGGGAAATGCTGATAAGCGGCTTGCAGCGTGGAGAAGCAGCCCTTACCCAGCGCGCAAAACGCGGTAACGCTGACCATTTCGCCAATGCCCATCAGCCGGGGCATACATGCGCCGGCCAGACGGTATTCCTTCAGATCCCGCAGCATTTCGTCCATGCGGCGGGTACCCTCGCGGCAGGAGACGCACTTGCCGCAGAATTCCTCCTGCGTGCACTGCATCAGCCGATAGCACAGATCCACCATGCAGCGGTCCTCGTCGCAGACCAGAATGACCCCGTCGCCACGACGGATGCCCAGCGGTGCGAGCGCCTTGAGGTCAAATGCCAGATCCAGATGCTCCTCCACCAGCAGCCCGCCGGAGGCGCCGCCGATCTGCATCGCCTTAAACCGCTTGCCGTTCGCCATACCGCCGCCGAGTTCGTCCACGATCGTCCGCAGGGTCATGCCCTTTTCGATTTCGATGCGACCGGGGCGGCAGACGTCGCCCTTCAATAAAAATGACATTGCCATAGCTTATCTCACCTTAAGTTATTGGTCTTTCGTGCGCTGCGGACAGTGCACAGTAGTTACACATTTTAACACCGGGCAGCAAAAAAGTAAAGAGTTGGATTGACAGATATTTAGAATTACTGGCAGAAAAATTGTGAAAACTGCGAAAAATGAGAGAGAGCGAATCATACGCCGGCAAGACGGAACCGCGCAAAACGCGGGCGCTTCGCTCGCGCAGGCGAGGATCGAACGCGATTCACAGCCCGTACTGCGACAGAAGTGCTGCGTCCGCCGCACGGCGCTGCAGAAGCTGGACGAAGAACGCGCTGCTGTCCTTGAGGCGGCGTTCCTGCGTGAGAAAATCGACCGCCAGGATACCCAGCCGACGGCTTTGTCCGTCCAGCCACTCAAAGCCGTCCGTCAGCGGTACGTAGTAGCACCGCTCAACCGGCAGCGCCGCGCGGGACAGCGCGCCCAGATGCTCGCACAGGTAGGGGATGCGCGCGGCGTCCTCTACACCGCCGAGCGAGACGGACAGCGGCAGGGCGATCGTCCGGTGCAGCGCGTCGAGCGTTTCGATCAGCGGTGTGCCGCCTCCGCCGACGTACGGGGGACGCGCGGCGGGAAGCGTGTCGCGCAGCGTGGATACCGGCCGATTGCCGTACCAATCCAGCGCGATGAAATCGGCGTAGCGTCCGGGCGAGAGACGGCGGCCGTCCGTGATAGGCAGCCGGGGCCGTCCGAGGTAGAAGGCAAAGAACGCGGCCTCCAGGCTGCTGCGCGCAGAAGCGGCAAGCGCCCGTGCGAGCGGGTCCTTTGCATCGGCGGCGTAGTAATGGGCGGCGCGCAGGGAAACGCTGACACGGCAGCCGCCCCAGCCGCGCGCGCGGTAGAGCGCGTGCAGGGCTTCGTAAGCCTGCGCGTGGCACTGCGCCATATACGACAGAACGCGGTAGCATAGGGAGGTGCTGCTGCGTCCGGGCGGATAGCCCCCGCCCAGATACCCGCCGAGAGCGTAGGCGTTCGGTTCGGAGAAGGTGAGGATCTCGTCTGTCAGGTCGCCCAGCAGCGAAACGGTATGCGCCACGTACTTCCCATAGCAGGGGAGATTCTCCTCGCGAGAAAAGCCGCCGCGATCTTCAAACCACGCGGGGTTGGTGAAGTGGTGCAGCTCGATCTGCGTGTGGACGCCACTCTCGCGCAGCAGCACCAGCTCGCCGCGATAGCGCGCCAGCGCCACGTCGTCAAACTGCCCCTCTTGCGGCTCCACCGCCGCCCAGTCGATCCCCACGCGATGGGTTTGAACGCCCAGCGCCTTGGTGAGCGCCGCGTCCGCATCCCAGCGTGCGCGGTGCTGCGCGGCGACGGCGGGGGAGGCGTGGTCGCGCACCTTGCCCAGCGCCCACCAGCGGCTCCAGCTGCTCTCCTGCTCACCGCCCTCGCACTGCGTGGCGGGTGCAGCCGTGCCCAGCAGCATATTCTCTTTCAGCACGAACGGTTCCATTCCGATTCCTCCTGCCAGAAGCGGTATTCTGCAGTGATGATAGCAGAAAAGCCGCCGCGCGTCAATGCGTGCGCGCTGCCGCCGCGCACCGAAAAAGCGACCGGAGAGCGGCCTTACGGCTCGCTCTCCGGCGTCTCCTCTTCGCTTAGCAGCTGCATGATCGACACCTCGTAGGCGGTGCGCTCCTCACTGCCGGTGTCGAGCATTTTCGTGTAGGTTCGGCTCTGCACGCGGCCCTCCAGTGTCAGCCGGTCGCCGACGGACAACTGCGATACCTGGGCGGCAAGTTGGCCCCAGGCGATACAGGGCAGGTAGTCCGCACGCCCGTAGCGGCGGTTGACCGCCAGAATCAGATCGCAGATACTGCGTCCCAGCGGCGTGCGCCGCAGCGCAGGCTGCTTGCACAGCACGCCGGAGAGCAGGATGCGATTGAAATGCGTTTCGTCGCCCGCTTCCAGCGTTTGGGCGAATACGGTGAGGATCAATCGGCTGCCCTGGCCGCTTTTGTTGTTGAATGAGCGCAGTTGCCCGGTTACGCGCAGATTTTGCCCTTGCGCGACGGGGAATTCGCGCAGAAGGTTCTCGCTTGCCACGACCACCGGCATATCGACCTGGCCGGAGAGACGCTGTACCCGCAGGGGAAATTTATCGAAGTGCTGTCCGTGATTCTCGTGTGAAAAGACAGGGTCTTCCTCGACGATGCCCCAAAGCTCCACATAGTTCTGCCCTGATTCCATAGCATACTCCTCACTGCGTTTCGTTGCTGTATCCTATGAGCGCGGGAGAAGGAGTATGCCGGTATCAAAGCGCAAAAAAAGCGGGGGTCAGCAAAACGCTGATCCCCGCTGGGGGTGTGCGTTACATCTTGGAGATGATGTCGACGATCTCCATGCCGATGCGCTTTTGTGCTTCCACGGTGGCAGCGCCGATGTGCGGCGTGCAGGAAACCATGGGATGGCTGTAAAGCGCCTTGTTGGTGGCGGGCTCATCCGCATACACATCCAGACCGGCGGCGCGGACCTTGCCGCTTTCCAGACCGGCGAGCAGGGCGGCCTCGTCGAGGTTGGTGCCGCGGGAGGTGTTGATGATGCAAACGCCGTCCTTCATCTTGGCGATGGTCTCGGCGTTGATGATGGCGCCGCCGTCAACGGCGGGAGCGTGGACGGAGATGAAATCGGCCTGCGCAAGCAGCTCGTCCATCTCAACGTAGGGGATGCCCAGCTGCTCTTCGATGCCGGGGATGTGGAAGATATCGAACGCGACGACGTTCATGCCGATGGCCTTGGCCATCACGCCCAGCTTCTGGCCGATGCGGCCGAAACCGATGATGCCCAGGGTCTTGCCGCAAAGCTCGATGCCCTTGCCGTAGGCCTTCTTTTCCCACTGGTCGTTGCGCATGGTATAGCCGGCGTGGGAGATATAGCGCGCGCAGGAGAACATATGCGCCATGGCCAGCTCAGCGACGGACTCGGAGGAGGCGCGCGGGGTGTTCTTCACGGCGATGCCGTTTTCCTCGGC
>CAMZIO010000055.1 GCA_947307255.1 uncultured Clostridia bacterium
ACGCGCGTTCTTTCGCCGCGCGCGGCGATGCTCGCTCCCAGTGAGGACCTCCCGGTATCCGAGGGTCTCGGACGCATTCTCGCCGCGCCGGGCGTCAGTTGTCCGCCCGCCGTGCCTATCTTGATCTGTGGAGAGCGGATCGACGAAGCGGCACAACGGCTCTTTGCGTATTACGGCGTTGAAACGTGCCGCGTGGTAAAATGAACCGCAGGGCAAAACGCACGGGCTTTGCAGCGATAAATGACAGGCAGCTCCGGAAGGAATTCCTTTCGGAGCTGCCTGTCGTCGTATCAAGCAGGCCCCATCAGATCGGATGGCCTTTGATTCACGCCGGCCTGCGAAGCCGGCGGCGGAGCGTCCTTCCGGCTTAATGCCACTTTCCGCCGGGCCGCCCGCCCATCATGCCGCCGCCCATCATCTGATTGGTAATGGTGTTGGTTTCGGTCCCGTTGACGATGATCGTTCCGCCGGTGTAGCTGCAGCTGCCGTCATAGTCGAAGGGAGACTGCGCGGTGATGTCGAGCGTGCCGCCCGTGATGATCAGATCGCCGTTGGCGTCCACCGCGTCGGTATCCCCGGCGGCCATCACAACGGTAAGATCGCCGCCGTTGATCTCCACCTTCACGCTCAGCGCGCTGGATTTCCTGCCGGCGTTGACGCCGTCGTCCGTGGCCTCAATGCGGATCGTGCCGTCGTTGAGAATGACCTGCGTCGCCTCAATGCCCTCCGCGGCGGTGATGGTCAGCGTCCCGCCGTTCACGGTTGCGGCGGTCGTCGCGTGGATGCCGTCATCCCCCGCCTTAATGGTAAAGCTGCCGCCGTCGATCACGATAGAGCCGATCGTGCCGTCGTCGTTGTCCTCCGCGTGGAGACCGTCGCCGCCGGCTGTAAGCTCATACGCGCCGTCAACGGTCAGGATACTGTCATGGGCCTTCAGCGCACTGTTTGACGCCGTAACGGCCCAAGTACCGCCGGTGAGCTTCAGATCGTCGTTGCTGCGGATACCGTCCTTCGACGAATTGACCGCCACGGTGCCGAGACCGTTGAGAACAAGGTCGTCGCGGGAGAATACGGCAGCGTCGTTGTCAGAGCTGAATTTGCCGCTGACGGTGAGGACGTTTTCGCTGCCCTTGGCGGAGGTGAGAAAGACCTTGTCGGCGTTCTCCACCAGGATGCAGGGCTGGTCCTCGTTGACGATGCTGACCCCGTCCAGAACGAGCTGGACCTTGTCGTCATCTCCGGCGTCAACGACTATGCAGGCATTCTTCGCGCTGCCGCTCAGGACGTAGACGCCCGCCTCGGTAATGGTTGCCGTCTCCCCGTCGGACACGGTGATAACGGCTGCCTTGCTCAGGTCGGCCGTCTGCGCCAGATCCCGCGCCGTAAACCGCTCGTTTTCCACGGCGGAGATCGTATCCACGGTATCTTCCGCTGCGTTTTCTCTTGCCGCCGTACTGACTGAATCGGTTTTATCTGTGCTTACATTTTTTACATTCACATTCTCCGTATTCGTCGTGCCGGCACTGCCGCTTGCGCAGCCGCTCAGCAGCACCGCCGCCGTCAGAGCCAGAAGCACGGACGTCATTGCAAATTTTTTCTTTTTCATGATGCTTTCCTCGCTTTTTCCTATTACAATTGGTGCGCCTGCTCCGTATAGGGCAGAATCGAAATTTCCAGATTGCCGTTTCTCGTGCGCAGCTCGTCGATGAATGCCTTTTCCTCCGCCGGATCCTTCATCTGGATCCTGTAAGACAGGCGGAACATACTGCCCATGCCGGTGGTTTTCACGCCGTTGCTCTCCACCCTCCTGAGATAGCGGGCAAAGGCGTCGTCGAAGGCTCCGCTGTATTCCAGCGTCTCCGGAATGGTAATGCGCAAAAGCCGATCGGCCGCCATACTCTCGTGCTCAAAGATACGCACCTGGCTCAGCAGCAGAAACAGCAGGGCCATGGCGATGAGGATGACGGCGCCGTAAGCGACGTAGCCCATGCCGAAGGCAATGCCGGAGCCCATGGCCATCAGAATCGTGGCAATCTCGTCCGCGCTGCCGGGGACGGAGCGGAAACGGATCAGTCCGAACGCCCCACCGACGGCAACCCCCGCGCCGATGTTGCCGTTGACAAAGGTAATTACGGCGCTCACCACAAAGGGGATCATCGCGCTCACGATGAAAAACCGCTTCGTGGAACGGACGCGGAAGCTCATGATCCAGGAGTAAACGAAACCGGAAACCAGCGCGGCCGCCGCCATCAGAAAAAACCGGTCCGGCGTAACCACAGTGCCGTAAATCGAATCAAACATATTTCATCTTCCTTTCTTTCATGCGACGCCAAGCAGTCTCGGCGCGGTAAACCCGGCGGCGTTTTCCTTCTTCAACAGCTCCCGCCGGTACGCTTCGCCATACTTGGAAAAGCTGCTCTTGAAGATATTGCCCTCGCTGAGGGCGGCCGACAGCCAGAGCGGCAGGGCGCCCTGGACCTTGAGCTCCAGGATGGCCCAGCCCCTGTCCAGAAGTGGAATGCCGTCCATCGACTTCGTCAGCGTCAGATCCTCCGTCCGGTAGCGGGGCTTCGCGTCGATCGTCAACCGCAGATCCCCGTCTGGCGCGCAATACGCCGTGCGGTCGTAGAGAATGAGGCAGGCGGGGATCAGCGTCTCGTAATAATCGCGGAAATACGCAAGTTCTTTTTGAATCTGCGCGCTGCCGCCCAGAGCATCCTCCCCTGCAAAAAAGCTCTCGACCCGCGGAATCGTGGACTGCACGCGGCGTTTGTAAACCACGCCGTCATATTTTCGCTTCAGCTCCAGAAAGACCGGTGAGTCCTGTCTGGCAAGACCGTACGAGCGCAGGCGGAGCTTTTCCTTGAAAGCCGGTTTCTCCAGACTGTTGCGGATCAGCCGGGCGTCGGGCGTATCGTAATAAAGCGACGCGATGGAGGTCAAGCCGTATTCGTCAATCTGCATATGGCCATCCAATTGCCGCCGGAGAAAGTCCGTCTGTTTCCCGTCCAGCAGATATTTCATTTCGTATCGCTGCATGACCGTAACTGCCATCGTGATCGCCTCCTGTCTTTCTTGTTGGCTAAAGCATAAATCGGAAAGATTGAGGTTTTATTGAAACTTACGAAAAAAGTTTTTCCCCCGCTTTGCAGCGGCAAGCGCGCCGCGCCGGACCGGGTTCCGTCCCGCTGCGCAAACGAATGGAACGAAAAAGGGCATGACCCGAAGGTCATGCCCTTTTCTGGAACCCATATAGTCGTTTTATGCGCCGGCCGCCTTGCCTTTTCGCACGCGATCCGATGCTTTTACTTGGAAAGCTGCTCGTCAATGGACTTCGCGCCCAGCTTGCCCGCGCCCATGGCCAGGATGACCGTAGCCGCGCCGGTAACGGCGTCGCCGCCGGCATAGACGCTCGGATGGGAGGTCAGGCCGTCCTCGTTGACGACGATGCAGCCCTTGCGGTTGACCTCAAGACCCGGGGTGGTGTTCTTGATCAGCGGGTTGGGAGAGGTGCCCAGCGCCATGATGACGCAATCCACCGGCAGCTCGAACTCGCTGCCCTGGATCTCGATCGGGCGGCGGCGGCCGGAAGCGTCCGGCTCGCCCAGCTCCATCTGGATGCAGGTCATGCCCTTGACGTAGCCGTCCTCCCCGCCGTGGATCTCCACGGGGTTGTGCAGCGTCTTGAAAATGATCCCCTCCTCAATGGCGTGCTCGACCTCTTCATGACGGGCAGGAAGCTCTTCCATGCCGCGGCGATAGACGACGTATACCTCCGCGCCCAGGCGCTTGGAGCAGCGCGCGGCGTCCATGGCGACGTTGCCGCCGCCGACGACCGCCACCGTCTTCCCGGCAAGCGGCATAATGGGCGTATCGGAATCCTCCTTGTACGCCTTCATCAGATTGATGCGGGTGAGGAACTCGTTGGCGGAGTATACGCCGCAGAGGTTCTCGCCGGGGATATGCATAAACATCGGCAGGCCCGCGCCGGAGCCGATGAACACGGCCTCAAAGCCGTACTGCTCGATCAGCTCGTCGATGGACACGACGCGGCCGATGACCATGTTCGTCTCGATCTTGACGCCCAGCGCCTTCAGGCCGTCCACTTCCTTGCTCACGATAGACTTGGGCAGACGGAATTCGGGAATGCCGTACACCAGCACGCCGCCGGCGAGGTGCAGCGCCTCAAACACGGTAACCTCATAGCCCTTCTTGGCCAGATCGCCCGCGCAGGTAAGTCCGCTCGGACCGGAGCCGATGACCGCGACCTTGTGCCCGTTGGAGGCGGGCTTGGCGGGCGCTTCCTGCACGTGGGCATTGTGCCAGTCCGCCACGAAGCGCTCCAGACGGCCGATGCCGACCGGCTCGCCCTTGACGCCGCGCACGCAGTACTTCTCGCACTGCGTCTCCTGCGGGCAGACGCGGCCGCACACGGCGGGAAGCGAGCTGGTCTCATGAATGACCTGATAGGCGCCCTCGTAGTCCTTTTCGGTGATCTTCTTGATAAATTCGGGAATCTTCACGTTGACGGGACAGCCGCCGACACAGGGGTGGTTCTTGCAGTTGAGGCAGCGCGCCGCTTCGTCCAGCGCCTGCTCCTCGGTATAGCCCAAGGCAACCTCCAGGAAGTTTTTGTTGCGCACGTTGGGGTCCTGAGAGGGCATTTCATTCTTCTTCAAAGACATATTCGGCATTTTACTTGACCTCCTTCTTGAACAGGTTGCAGGTCGCCTCGTGCTTATGACGCTCCCACGCACCGTACATCTTGCCGCGCTTGACCGCCTCGTCCCAATCAACCTTAAAGCCGTCGAAGTCCGGACCGTCCACGCAGGCAAACTTGGTCTCGCCGCCGACCGTCAGGCGGCAGCCGCCACACATACCCGTGCCGTCGACCATGATGGGGCTCATGGAAACCACGGTGGGGATGTTGTACTTCTCCGTGAGCTTGCAGACAAACTTCATCATCATCATCGGGCCGACGCAGAACACCGCGTCATAGTTGGCGCCCGCCTGGATCTGCTCCTCCAACAGCTCGGTTACGAGCGCCTTGCGGACGTAGGAACCGTCGTCCGTGCCGACGAAATAGTTGGTACATGCGTTTTTAAACTCGTCCTCCAGCACCACGACGTCCTTGTTGCGGAAGCCCACGATCAGATCGACGTGCACGCCCTGATTGTGCAGCTTCTTGGCGACCGGGAAAGCGATGGCCGTGCCAACGCCGCCACCGACGACGGCGACCTTCTTGCACCCGGGCATCTCCGTGGCGTTGCCCAGCGGGCCGACAAAGTCCTGAATGTACTCGCCCTCCTGCTTGCGGTTGAGCTTTTCAGTGGTGGCGCCAACGATCTGGAAGATGATGGAAACGGTACCCTTCTCACGGTCAAAATCGTGAATGGTAATGGGGATACGCTCGCCGTCCTCATCCACGCGCAGAATGATGAACTGACCGGGCTCTGCTTTTTTGGCAATCATCGGCGCTTCGATTTCCAAAAGGATCAGCGTCGGCGTGAGTGCCTTTTTGGTTACGATACGATACATGAATCCAACCCCTTTTTCTTAGCGTTTCTATTCATCGCTCCGCAAAAATGCCGAGCGGCGCATACATTCTCATACATGCCTGTATAGTATACCATGATTAAAAATTTGCGTCAATCTGAAATCCCAGAAAAACCGCGCAAGATTTTATTCTCAGCGGATTGCGCACAAAAAGCAGCCGAGCCGCGCCCTCCGGCGCGGCTCGATCAGCCCGTTTACAAAAGGCGGGATACTCACCTTTCCGGAAACAGCGCTCCGTGCACGAGGCAAAGCGCCTCGTCCGCGCGCCCGATATCGACCAGAAGCGCAAAGTGGTCTGCGCCCGCCTCCACGGCGCGCACGGCGATCCCCGCACGTTCCAGCGCGGCTATGGCAAGACGCTCGTGCGCTGCCGAGGGCAGCGCGCCGCCCACCGCGGTGATCTCCGCCAGCCCGGTCTGCGCGCCCGCGCGCTTCGTAACGCCGACCACGTCCGCTGCCGGGGCCTGCGCCGTTACGCGGCTGCCCCGGCTGTCCGGCTCACAGGAGCGCACCTCGACCGTCACGCCGGCGCGCTGCGCCAGCGCAACGCTGCGCGCGTGAAGCACCTGCGCCCCGCGCGACGCCAGCAGATGCATCTGCGCATAAGGCAGGCAGTCGATACGCCGCGCCTGCGGGCAGATGCGCGGATCG
>CAMZIO010000056.1 GCA_947307255.1 uncultured Clostridia bacterium
GATATCGGACTGCACCGCACAGGCCAGCGCCAGATTGTCCCGCCAGTGCGGGTGCGCCGCGCCGCCGCCGTCCGAGCCGACGACCAGCTCGATCTGCGCGGCGGCCGGCTCCTCGGCGCAGAGCACCTTGCGCTCGTTGCCGCTTGCGTCCTCGATTGCGTCGCGGTGCACGTCGAGAACGTAGACCAGAGAGGGATACGCCGCCCGATGCTCCTCGATCGCGGCGAGCGAGCGGTTGTACGAACCGGAATAGCTGGGATAATCGTACAGATTCCGGTCGTGGATCACGCCGATCCCTGCGGCGGTAAGTACGGCGGCAATTTCATCTCCCACGCGCACCACGTTGTAGTGTGTATCCGTCGTGCGGTGGTTGTCGGAGGCGGCGTATTCCTGCCCGGCGGGCATGGTATAGGCCTCGCTGCCGTGCGTGTGGATGATAAGCACCTGCGGCGATTCCGCCGTGAGTTTTGCCGGGAAATCCAGGCTCAGCTGCGAGGCGTCCAGCGCGGCGGCCGAGGCGTTGTTGACAAAGACGCGCCCGATCACGTCGTAGCCCTCCGGGTTGGAGGGCTGCAGCGTGCTGGCGGGAACGCCGTTGTCGGTAACGGTGATGGGCGGCAGCTCGCTCACCGGGTCGCTCAGCACCGTGCCCTCATCGTCCTCCGTATCCCGCTCCGGGGCGGGCGGCTGTTGCAGCTCACTCGACCAGACCTCCTGCGTGTCGGGGCGCGCCGCGCGCAGCAGCGGCATGGTACGCAGCGCCAACGCAGCGGAGGCGGACAGCCCGTCGCGCGAAAAAAGCTCGCCCCGCTCGAAGCGCAGCAGGGAGAGGGGGACCGCTCCCTCCTCCTGCAGCGTATGCAGCGCGCCGGAGACGTCCTGCGCCGGCGCAAGTACGGATACCGTCCAAAGCGTAACGGCGCACAGCAGCAGGGATAAAACGCCGCGCAGCGCGCGGCGGGGGATCATATGCATCCTGACACTCCTTCCGCGGGCGGCGCAGAGCCGTCCGCGCCGCCTTGATGGGACAACCATATGCGCGCGCGACGGGCGTTATGCTTACCGGCCCGGCAACACGGCTTGCATTGCGTCGCCCGGCATGGTAAAATGCAGGCGGTATCAGCCGATGATCCTGCGTGATGCGCGTCTGGGGCGAAAATGCCCAGGCGGTGGCACGCCTTGCCCAGCGGTGGCGCGCGGGCAGTGAGAACGAAATGAGCGGAGGTTATTGTATGAAGCTGCTCAAGGGAAATATTGTCTTCGCCCCGCGCCTCGGGGAGCTGACGGCCATCGAACGCGGCGCGCTGCTGCTCTCGGACGGCGGCACGATTCTTGACGTGTGCAAGTGCGTTCCGGAGGGCTGCGACGCGGAGGTTTTTGACTACGGCGACGCACTGATCATGCCCTCCTTTGCGGATATGCATCTGCACGCGCCGCAGTATCCCATGCTGGGCATGGGGATGGATCTGCCGCTGCTGGATTGGCTCAACGCCTATACCTTTAAAACCGAGGCGCGCTTTGCCGATACGGACTATGCGCGGGGCGTCTATCGTAAGCTGGCGCGGGAGCTGATCGCGCAGGGTACGACGCGCGTATGTATGTTTTCTTCTCTGCACACGGATGCAACGCTGGTGCTGATGGAGGAGCTGGAGCGCGCCGGTGTAACGGGCTTCGTGGGCAAGGTCAATATGGATCGCAACAGCGGTGCGGTTTTAAGAGAGAGCACGCAGGAGAGTATGCGCGAAACGCTGCGCTGGCTGGACGGCTGCGCGTCCTTTGCGCACGTCCGGCCGATCCTCACGCCGCGCTTTCCCCCCTCCTGCACGGACGAGCTGATGGCATGGCTCGGAAAGCTCGCCGGAGAGCGGGGATTATCCGTGCAGTCGCACCTGTCGGAAAACGAGCGGGAGATCGCGCTCGTGCGCGAGCTGCACCCGGACTGCGCGCAGTATTGGGAGACTTACAACAAATACGGCCTCTGGAAGGACCACACGATCATGGCGCATTGCGTCCATTCCGACGCGCGGGAGCGCGCGGCCATCCGCCGTGCCAATGTCGTTGCGGTGCACTGCCCGGATTCCAACGTCAACCTCTGCAGCGGCGTCGCGCCCGTGCGCGCCATGCTGCGCGAAGGGCTATGGGTCGCGTTGGGATCGGATATCGCCGGCGGTGCGCTGTTGGCGATGAACCGCGTGGTCGGCGCAGCGATTCGCGCCTCCAAGCTCCGCCAGATACAGACCGACGGCGCGGATGAATTCCTGACCGTGGCGGAGGGCTATTACCTCGCCAGTACGGCAGGGCACCGCTATTTCGGCGCGGGCGAGGGCTTTGTTCCCGGCGACGCGCTGCACGCCATCGTGGTCGATGACCGCGCTTTTGCCGAGAGCACGCGGCCGCTTAGCCTGCGCGAGCGTTTTGAGCGCAGCATCTATCTCTTGGACAAAACGACGATCCGCGCGGTCTGGTCAGACGGGCGACGGGTCGTCGGATAGGGAAAAGACGTCGTCTTTGCGCCGGGGCTGCCGTTCCGGCGCAAATTTTGACGAGAAGAAATTGGCCGCAGGGTGTTGACAGCGCAGCAAGTCTGTGTTATATTAATCGTTGCCGATATCCGCCGGTGTGGTGGAATAGGTAGACACAGGGGACTTAAAATCCCCCGGTAGCGATACCGTACCGGTTCGAGTCCGGTCACCGGCACCAATCCTGGTGTAAGCATCGGATGCATTTGTATATCGCGGAGTGGAGCAGTTGGTAGCTCGTCGGGCTCATAACCCGGAGGCCGCAGGTTCAAGTCCTGCCTCCGCAACCAGTTCGGGTGGATGTAACGGATTTCAGTTACATCCACCTGTTTTTTATGCTCATCTTGAGGAATAGATTGTCCTGTGCTATAATCAAGAATGATTGGAGGTGCTCTTAGAAAGAACAATCATATTATGGTATATTATCCTCATACTATCTCACCAATGTTTTTTGCGGAGGGTACGGTCATGAGTGAAAAACAATTCGTTCCTAAAAGAGCAGTATTGCCTGCTGTGTTCAAAAAGGCAGAGGAAGAAACTCACCTGGCGATAGTAAACTATGAAAAAACTGACTCAGTTCACTACTCCTTCTCATATCGATTTGATGATGATGTTGAATTCAGAATGGACGAATCTGACCAGGCTGCTGAAGCGACAGATTTTGTCGAGGCCGAGTTTGATGAAGGTATAGAAGAATCTGATAGAATTTACTACTCTGTTGCTGCAGCCAGCGGTATTCTCACTGGTGCAATCAGCATGCTGCACTTAACCAAGGAACAGCTGAATGCAATCGATACGTTCAAGGAAAAAGACTGGAAACCGATCGTTGTCAGTGTGGCAAATCTAATCGGTTATAAGAAGAGCGATTACAAAGGAGCCTCCAAGTATCTCGTAACTCGTGCCGTTAGAACAATCGAAAAGAGCGAGAAAACGAAAGAGACTCTCGCAATTCTTTCAGAGCATCCATCCCTCGCCGGGTTAGTGTTTTCTGTCATAGCACAATTCTCCGGTAAAGCAGTATGTGTCAACGAAAACGGGGTAATAAGCAAGCATAAGCTTCCGGATTATTATACCGTTGGAGAGACAAACGCAGAGAAAATAGTATGTGCCGTCCTTTACTGGTTGTTTGCCTTGGCCGCAGATGAGGCAATCAGTAAACGCAGAGTATTGGATGAGATAGGGATTTCTGCTACTCTTCTGAAAAAGATCAAAGAGTTTGCGAATCTCCCATTTATGAAGAAGATTCCTTCGAACTATGAAGAGGCAGAAAAAGCATTTTCAGAGTGGCTTAAGAAGACCATAACAGGTGCAGAACTCTATTCCGAAAGCGAAGAACACGAAGGCAAAACAAATCCGCTTTTTGCCCTTATGGGAATCGCGCTTAACTTGGCGGAAGACAGTTTCCCCGTCCTCATCAACGAATGCATTGTACGCGGGTTCTTTGTTCTTCTCCGTATCTGCTCTGAAGTAAAAGAGAGAAAAATCGCATCCTTTGAAGAGTTAATGGATGTCCCCGCTGCAAGCGTTCTTCCGGAAAGCGGACATGTTCTTTCCAGAATGTGCTTAATTGCGAGCGCTTCTTTTGCGGCTGCAAATATTGCGGGCGCAACCCTTAAGGCAGTTAAAGATAAAAAAACAAAGGGCAGAAAATTCTCTGAAACATTCTTTGCCGAGTTGAATATTGCCGGTATCGGGCGTTTCCTGTTCGCGTGTGCCTCCGACAGCAAGTATTGGGGAGAAGATATCCGTATTCTGTTGCAGCGAAACGGAAAATCAAAGCAGTCACATACGCAGTCCGAGTATGAGCCGTTTGAAGATAACGATGCTTTTAGACCGCTTTCCCTTAATGCGATCCAGACCCGAATTCTATATTGCTTGGAAAGCATTTCAGTTCAGTATGATATTTCTCATACACAAAAAGCTGAGATTGCAGAGAAAAAGGCTCTTTGGCTCAGCAAATGGAAAGAACTCCTCTTACGAGGATTTGGAATACCATTCGAACAGGCCGATCAATTCTTCGTTGAAGATGAAGACGTTTTGTATAACGGTTTTTTCCAGCTTTCTCAAGATAAGAGCAACTGGGGCTGGTTTTATCTCTTAACACAAGAGTTGGCGTTGTTTAGGCCTTACTATTCCCTTGGCTGTAACGATGACAAGGCTTTCAAAAAGCTAAAACTAGAATCGGACTATGTTGAGGATCGGTTTATACGCCGCCAGACCATTGTTAGCCAGGCGGAAGTTGATGCTATTGTAAAAACCTATTCCAGATACGATGGATATGTCAGCGGAAGCACAAAGAATAAAATCATCGGTGCCGGCGTTACAGCAGTTGCGGCTATTGCAACCGGAGGTATGGCTTTATCCTTTGCACCCGGTATAGCAGCGGCAATAGCTGGTGAGGCTGTAGTTGGTCTGCATGGTGCTGCGCTCACCAGTGCAAGTCTGGCTTTTGTTGGCGGGGGGTCTCTGGCTGCTGGCGGATTAGGAATGGCCGGTGGAACAGCTATTATCACGGGCGGTGGGGCATTGCTTGGACTGGCGGGTTCAGGTTCTGTTTCTGCCGCAACAATGGTGCTTCAGGCACCGAGTGAATACTGGGTTCGTCAAGGTGCAAAACTGCTAACGTATAGCAACCGCGTTCTTTGCGATTATCTTAATGAAAAAGAATACGCTAAGGGCATTTTGCGCCAAATCGAGTTTGCTATCTCCAACACAAAAGATGAGATCAAATCGTTGAAAGCGGAAAGTAATGATCTTGACAAGGAGACGCTCAAGAAAACAGAAGAGTATCTGAATTATTTGAAGCGGTGTCAAAGCGAACTGCAGCGCCTCACCAGGGATTAAACTGATGTCGTAGCCGTAATTGTGAGGGTAGAAGCATATATCGGCAAAATGAGATACAGCATCTGCGTAGATCCGCAGATGCTGTATCTGTTTTCTGTGTTACTGCCTCTCGATCTTCCCATGCTCCTTTTCAAACTCCTCGATGGCCTTGCGGATCAGGTAGATCACCTCGCCGTTGGCGGAGCGGCCCTCGTACTGAGAAATATAGTGCAGTTTATAGTGAAGCTCGCTGTCAATGCGTAGCCCAAGGTGCTTATCTTTTTCCTTCTTCAACGCGTCCATGTCATGCCCTCCATGTACTTGATAAAAGATAATTTGAGTTTATTTCAAGTACATGATAGAATGTGCAAAGTGTACT
>CAMZIO010000057.1 GCA_947307255.1 uncultured Clostridia bacterium
AAACAGATATTGCAGCGCGGGATTGTGGCTCACGTCCAGCGCCTTGAGCTGGTTTATATCGCAATCCAGCGTTTCCAGCGCGGTTGCACCGTTCAGATTCAGCTCCGTAAGCTGGTTGCTATCGCAATCCAGCTCTTCCAGCGCGGGATTCTGGCTCACGTCCAGCGCCGTGAGATGGTTGTTGCCGCAATTCAGATATTCCAGCGCGGGATTCTGGCTCACGTCCAGCGCCGTGAGCCCGCTGCCATAGCAATTCAGCCACTTCAGCGCGGGATTCCGGCTCACGTCCAGCGCCCTGAGATTGTTCAGGCCGCAATCCAGCTCTTCCAGCGCGGGGAAATACTCGATGCCCTTCAAGAAGGCAATATACCTGTAAGGAAATAATGCGCGAGATACGTTAATTCTCGTTACCGCATTGCGCTCCGCCTCGCTGAGGACGCCGTCGTGATTGGGATCGAGATAGTAGCTCACGTAGTAGCGGAATTCCGCGTCCGGGAAATTGGTCTCATTGATCTCCACATCGCCGGCACTGCCGAAGCCGCCGGCGCCAAAACTGCTGCCGCTGCTGCTGCCGGTGCCGCCGCCGAAGCCGGTGCCGATGCCTAAGCCGGTGCCGCCGCCGAAGCCGCTGCCGCCGCCCAATCCGTCGGCGAAGACCGCCGTCGGCGCGAGCGAGAGCACCATCACCAGCGCAAGCAGGATGGATAATAGCTTCCTGTGTTTCATAAAAATCCTCCTTCTTTCATCAAGCCACTGATAATAAGCGGCGCCGATGATTCGCCGCTTTAGTTTAATGGTATTGTATTACGATTTTCGTTGCTTTGCAAGGAATATCTCACACCCTTTTTGTTTTTGACAGATATGCACAAAGCTACGGCGACTTTTTATGCAATATGTCAACAGATCGCGCAGCGCCGCGCTTTTATCGTTGTAAAAGCGCAAAAAAGAAGAGCGGAAGCCCTGCTATCCGCCCCTCTTTTTCCATTAACAATGCAAAATAATACGCCGTTTTGCCCGTTATTGCAGCCCCTTGCGGCGCACCAGCTCCACCAGCAGGTCCACCGTGCCCTCGATGCCGAGCAGCGAGCTGTCAATGCACAGATCGTAGCTGCGCGCGTCCCCCCACTCCTTTGAGGAATAATAGCTGTAATAGGACGCGCGGTTTTTGTCCGTCTTGCGGATCGCCTCCCGCGCCTGCTCGTCCGTGATACCGTTGCGGCGCGCCACGCGCTCGATCCGGTTTTCCAGCGGCGCAGTGATGAACAGATTGATCACGTCGTCCCGGTCCTTGAGCGCATAGTCCGCGCAGCGGCCGATGAGTACGCAGGGACCCTGATCGGCCAGCTCCTTGATCGTGTTGTAGGTGGCAAGATAAACCTGCTGCTCGATCGACCCCTTGGCGTTCACATGATTCATCGAGAAGGAATAGGGGTCCAGCGCGATGGAATAAAGGAAGCTCTTGGGGCGCTCGTCAAAGGAATGGAACAGCTCCTCGCACAGGCCGCTCTCCTGCGCCGCCTTCTTGAGCAGCTCGTCGTCATAATAGGCAATGCCCAGCCGCTGCGCCAGAGCGGTGCCGATCTCGCGGCCGCCGCTGCCGTACTGTCTTCCAACGGTAATAACCATACGATTCCCTCCTTACGAGAAAGCATAGCATGTGATGTTGAAATAATTATAGCACGGTTTCATTCGTTTCGCAACGAAAAGTTGCGCAGCCAGGCCGCCTCCGCATGAGCCGTCAAAAAAACAGCGCCGTCTCCCACGGGGGACGTCGCCGTTTCACGGATTTGAACACGTCAAAAATCAATCTCCCTTCCGGCGCGGCGGTACATCGTCTTTTTGACCGCACGGAAGATGTTCTCATACCCCGTGCAGCGGCACAGGTGGCCGGAGAGGAGCTTGCGCAGCTCGTCGTCCGAATAGACCTTGCCGGTCGCCAAAATCTCCACCGCAGTCATCAGAAAGCCCGGCGTGCAGAAGCCGCACTGCACCGCCGCCTCGTCCATAAACGCCTGCTGGATATCGCTCAGCTCCCCGTTCGGACCGAGCAGGCTCTCCAGCGTGCGGATGCGCTTACCCTCCGCCCACACGGCGAGGTAGATGCAGGAGTTGAACGCCTCGCCATCGATGAGCACGGTGCACGCGCCGCACTCCCCCACCTCGCAGCCTTTTTTCACGCTGGTGAGGTGGCAGTCGTTGCGCAGCATATCCGTCAGCGAGGCGCGCACGTCCACCATCTTCTCTACGTCCCTGCCGTTGATATTGCAGCGGATCAGCTTATATTGGCTCATTCCATCACACCTCCCGCTTTGCGCACGGATTCGATCAGACAGCGGCGCGCCAGCTCCACGGCGATATGCTCGCGGAATGCCTTGGCCGCGCGCCAGGAGTCGCGGGGCTTGATGTCCGCAAGCACCGCTTCGGCAAAGCGCTCAGCCAGCGCAAGGCTGGGCCTTTCGCCGTTCGCCGCGGCTTCGGCGCTGGGCACGCGCATGGGCACCGGCCCCGCCACGCCGTAGGCGATGCGGCAGCGCTCGATCGTCCGCTTGTCGGCGCTCAGGCGCACGTTGACGCTGCAGCCGAGCGTCGCTATCTCCATCGCGTTGCGCATACCGTACTTGATATAGTGGCCGAAGGTGTTTTCATAGCTCGCCTTCGGAATAAGAATGGCGGTCTGGATCTCGTCCGGGCGGAGATCCACCTGCCCGGCCTTGATATAAAAGTCCTTAATCGGTACGCGCCGCACGCCATCTTTCCCGGTCAGTTCCACGATCGCCTCGTAAGCGTGGAGCGTAGAGGCGGAGTCGGCGGAGGTTACGCCGTTGCAGGTGTTGCCGCCGATGGTGCCGATGTTGCGGATCTGCGGCGAGCCGACCTGGTCCACCGCCTCGCCCAGGACGTTGACGCAGCGCTGGATCAGTGGGTCGCGCGTGATGTGGGAAAAGCTCGTCAGTGAGCCGATGCGGACGTTTTCGTCTTCGTCCAGCGTTACGCCGCGCAGCTCATCAAGCATGTAGATGGAGATTAGCTCTTTCCCGGCGCGGCGGCCTTCGCGCATCTGCACCAGCACATCCGACCCGCCGGCGATGATCTGCGCCTCGGGATGCTCCAGCCGCAGCGCGATCGCGTGGACGACGCTTTCGGCTTCGTAGAGCGCTTTCATATCATACATGGCTTATTCTCCCTCCTTTTTCGCGTCCCGCCAGCCGTCATGGATCAGGCCTGCCTTCGTAAACTCAGCAAACAGCACGTGCGGGTTGATGGGATTGTGGTCGATGGCCACGCCCGTGGCGTTGAGGATGGCGTTGCGGATCGCCGGCGCGCCGGAGCAGGCCGGCGGCTCCCCCAGCGCCTTGGTGCCGAACGGCGAGGTCGGCTCAGCGTTCTCGACGAACTGCGCCTCCAGATGCGGGTGATCCATGACAGTGGAGAGCTTGTAGTCGAGCAGGTTGTTGTTGAGCGGCCTGCCGGTTTTGGGGTCGAAGAGAAGCTGCTCGCTCAGTCCGTAGCCGATGGCCATGGACATTCCGCCGTGCACCTGCGCCGCCGCCAGCGCAGGGTTGATGAGCTTCCCGCAGTCGTGCACGTTGACCATATTCACCAGCTTCACCTTGCACAGGGGGATATCCACCTCCACCTCGGCAAAGGTGCAGCCGAAGGAATAGGCGTTGTTGCGGATCGTGTAGGTGGACTCGGCGGTGATATGCTCGCTGTGGACGGGGTTATACTGCGCGGTCATGGCAAGCTCGGAGAGGCTCATGAGCACTTTCCCGTCGCCCCGGCGCACGACGTTGCCCTCCACGATATCCATATTGGCGGGCGCCTGGCGCGTAACCTCGCAGGCGTATTGCAGGATCCTCTCGCGCAGCAGTTCCGCCGTCTGGCGGATGGAAAAGCCCGCCATATAGGTCTGGCGCGAGGCGTAGGCGCCCAGGCCCGTTGGCGTGATGTCCGTATCCTGGCAGGACACGACGTGCACGTCCCGATAGCTCGCAAGGCCCACGGCCTCGGCGGTCATCTGAGCGTAAGCGGTGTCCGCGCCCTGACCGATCTCCGTCTCGCCGCACTGCATGGTAACCGTACCGTCGAGATTGAGCTGCATACGGTTCGACGAGGTCTCCAGCGAGATCGGATAAACGCCCGTGTTGTACCAGAAGGTGGCAAGGCCGATGCCCCGGCGCACGGGACCGCTGTCCTTGGCAAACTCAGCGCGCTTGCGCTCATAGTCGATCCAGGCCGCACCCTTTTCCATGCACGCCCGGAAGGAATCTTCGTAGTTGGTGTTGCCGGAGAAGTTGTCGTGGAAGCCCCGGGGCATGACGTTTTTGCGCCGGAATTCCAGCGGGTCCATGCCCAGCGCGCGGGCGCAGTCGTCGATATTCGATTCATCCGCGAAGGAGGCCTGCGGCATCCCGTAGCCGCGCATGGCGCCTGCCGCGGGGCGGTTGGTAAAGACGGTGTAGCTGTCGCACTCCATATTCTCGCAGGGGTAGTGCTGCGCAAACGAGCCCATAGCCTTGGCCACGATGGAATGTCCGTGCGAGGCGTAGGCACCCTGGTTGGAGAAGCATTCGACCTTACGCGCGGCGATCGTGCCATCGCCGTCGAGCCAGGTAATCAGATGGAAACGGATTGCGTGGCGCACGCGGTTGGAGACAAAGGTCTCCTCTCTCGTGCAGTCGATGCGCACGCAGCGTCCGCCCACCTGCGTGGAGCACCACGCGCACAGCGGCTCGTAGAGCGCGTCCTGCTTGTTGCCGAAGCCGCCGCCGAT
>CAMZIO010000058.1 GCA_947307255.1 uncultured Clostridia bacterium
TTTTTTACGCAGAGGTATTTTTGACAGCAAAGCGGCGGAGCCGAGCTCCGCCGCTTTTTTCTGCTTTTGCGCGCCGGAATGGCGGAAAAGATAAAAATTGCAGGATGTGTGCAATAAAAATTGCAAAAAAACTTGTAAAGCGGGGAGGAAGCTGGTATACTTACTCTGTTATTCTGCGGCGCCGTTATGGACGCCGACATGGGAGATGCTGGATTGAACGGGCTGCTGGATTTTTGGAATTCCCTGGATCGCCAGGCAATGCTGACGGCTTTTTTGCGTCTGCTGGCCGTTTTGCTGTGTCTGACCGTGCATGAAACCTGCCACGGTCTTGCTGCCCTGGCGCTCGGCGATCCGACCGCCAAGCGTGAGCATCGCCTCAGCCTCAACCCGCTGCAGCATATCGACTGGTTCGGTCTGGCCGCCATGCTGCTGCTGGGCTTCGGCTGGGCCAAGCCGGTGCCGGTCAATATGCAGTACTTTAAAAATCCGAAGCGCGGCATGGCGCTGACCGCGCTGGCAGGACCGGCATCCAACTTTGCCTTGGCGGTTTTGCTCCTGCTGCTGGCGCGCGCGGTCTATTTCCGCGCGCCCGATACGGCGCTTTGGGTGTGGCTGCTGTACTTTTTGCAGCTTGCCGCCGCGCTGAGCGTCGGCCTCGGCGTATTCAATCTGATCCCGATCTCGCCGCTCGACGGGTCGAAGGTGCTTTTCGCCCTTTTGCCGGATCGCGCGTATATGACGCTGATGCGCTACGAGCGATACGGTATGCTGCTGCTGTTCGCCGTTATCCTGCTCGGAATCGGCAATAACGCGCTCGGCTACGCCGTTTCCGCGGTGTATTCGGCGCTGTTTAACCTGATTTTTTGAGGTAATCCATGGATAATCCCATCTTCAAGCTGGAAGGCGTGGTACAGGAACGCGGATTGGAGCCCTTGCAGGATTTTGAAGGGCCGCTCGATCTGATCCTGTTCCTGCTGTCGAAAAACAAAATAGAAATCCAGAATATCCCGATTTCGCTGATCCTGGACCAGTATCTTGCCTATCTGGAGCAGCGTAAGCGCCTGGATCTGGAGATTGCCAGCGACTTTATCACGATGGCGGCGCATCTGATGTACATTAAAACAAGGATGCTGCTTTCGATCGAAGACGAGGAAGCCAAGTCCGAGATGGACGAGCTGATCAAATCGCTGGAGGAGCGGCAGCATAAGGACACCTATTCCCGTATCCGCGCGCTGACCGAAACGCTTGGTACGATGAGCGAGTTCGGCCGCAATACGATGACCCGCAATCCCGAGGCGATGGAGCGCGGCAAAATTTACGACTATGACCAGGAAAAGGGCGATCTCATCCTTGCCATGCAGGCGGTGTTCGACCGCAGCGACAAGCTCGCGCCGCCGCCGAGCGCCGCCTTCAGCGAAATCGTCAAGCGCGAGCCATATTCGGTTTCCGATAAGGCGGGGGAGATCGTGCGGCGGCTGAAAAGCTTCGGAATCACCCGGTTTTTGCTGCTATTTCGCGGCAGCAGGAGCCGCAGCGAAATCGTGGCGACCTTTATCGCCGTGCTGGAGCTGTGCCGCGCCAAGGTGATCCGCCTGGCCGGGTCCGATACGGACTGCACCGTGGACTGTGAGCGCGATGCGCCGGAAACGCTGATGGAATGAGAGGGTTTTACGTTGGAATTGCATGAAATGGAAGCGGCAATGGAGGGGATTCTGTTCGCCTCCGGCGAGCCGGTCAATATCGAGCGGATCTGCCTGGCGCTGGAGCTGGACCGCCCCACGGCGGAGCAACTGCTGCAGAAGCTGAGCGACCACTACGCCTATGAGCGCCGCGGAATCCGCCTGGTGCGTATGGACGACAGCTATCAGCTTTGCTCCTCGCCGGATTACGCCGACGTGATTCGCAAAGCGTTCGAGATCCGCAAAAGCGCAAAGCTCAGCCAGCCCGCGCTGGAGGTGCTGACGATCATCGCGTATTATCAGCCCACAACCCGCGCCTACGTCGATCAGGTGCGCGGGGTGGACAGCTCGTACACGCTGGGATTGCTGCTTGAGCGTAGGCTGATCGAGGAGTGCGGACGGCTGCAGGTGCCGGGACGGCCGCACCTGTACCGCACGACAAAGGAGTTTTTGCGCGTGTTTCATTTAAGTTCGCTCGACGAGCTGCCGGAGATGCCCGGCCTTGAGCCGGAGGGACAGCTTCGCATCGACGAGAGCGGGGCGATCGTTGACCCCGGCGATGCGGAAAGCACGGAGGAAAGCGCGCTTTAAACGCAGGGCTTTGCCGATGGGGAGGTGGTTGCTTGACGGTATGGAAAATCCTTGGCGCTATTGCGGTCGCAGCGCTGCTGCTGTCCTTCCTGCGTCTGAGCGCGACCGTCCGCTTCGGCAAGACGCTGATGGTGCGCGTGCAGATCGGGCCGGTTAAGCGGACCGTGTACCCGAAGCCGCAGAAACGGCAAAAAAAGAAGGATGAGCCGGATGACGGGGAAAAGCCTTCGACGGACCGGGCGAGGAAGAAAAAGAAGCAGTTGCCAAAGCTTACCGCATCGGAGCTTTTTGATCTGCTGCACGTCTCGCTTGCGGCATTGAAAAAGACGGCCTGGCGCGTCTGCCGCCGCCTTCGCGTGGACCCGCTGGAGCTGACGCTGGTCTTCGGCGGCAGTGATCCGGCCGGGATTGCGGAGCAATACGGCATGGCCAACGCCCTGCTGTGGACCTTTATGCCGAAGGCGGAGGAGCTGTTCTATATACCGGACCCGTCTGTGCATCTGCGCATGGACTTCGACGCGCCGAAAACGCAGGCGCACGGGACCGTTGCCGGATCGCTTCGCCTCTGCGATCTGATTGCCATCGCATTTACGCTGCTGATCCCGCTGGCAAAATGGTTCGTGCGCTATAAAAGGGCGCACAAAGGCGAGAGAATACGGAAAAAGACGACGCAGGCCGGCTCGGCGGAAAAGGCGCCGGCAGAAAAGCAGGCAAACAATTTGAGCGCATAGAAAGGAAGCAATTATGGAAAACAAGGATAAAAAAGCGCAGTTGAGTGAATTAATGGACACCACCATGTCCAAGATCCGGGAGATGGTGGATGCCAACGCCATTATCGGCCAGCCCATCACAACGCCGGATGGCGTAACGCTGATCCCGATTTCCAGCGTCAGTTTCGCCTTTGGCAGCGGCGGCAGCGATTACGGCAAGAGCGTGGATAAATTCGGCGGTGGCGGCGGCGCCGGCGTGCGCATCAATCCGGTGGCGTTTTTGATCGTGAAGGACGGCGTTACCCGCGTGATGCCCGTGGCGATGCCGGCTTACGGCGCCGTGGAGCGCGTGCTGGATATGGTTCCGGAGGCGTTCGACCGCGTGGAGAGCTTCCTTGCCAAACGGAAGGAAGAAAAGGATATTTTTTGAGCAAACGCGCTGCGGCGGGCCGGAAAGAACGCACCGCGCTCTGATTGAGAACGGCAAAAGCGGGCATACTACCTCCACGATGAAGGGAGTGTTTTTATGCATCGTCTTTTGCACACGGCAATTCTGGGAATCGCGCTGTCTCTGTGCTTGACAAGCTATTCCACTTGTCAGGCAAGCGCGCCGGATGTATCCGCCTGTGCTTACGTTCTGATGGAGGCGGACAGCGGCAGGGTCCTTGCCGCACATAACGAGCTGCAGGAGCGCAGTATCGCAAGCACCACGAAAATCATGACGGCGCTCGTCGCATTGGAGCATAGCGCGCTGTCGGATCGGGTAACGGTCAAAAGCGCGCATTTGAAGGAAGGCTCGTCCATGTATCTGCGTGCCGGCGAGACGCTGACGATGGAGGAGCTGCTCTACGGCTTGCTGTTGCCCTCCGGGAACGACGCGGCGGAGTGTATTGCGGATTTTTGCGGCGGGAAAGAGCAGTTTGTCGCCTGGATGAACGAGAAGGCGGCTCGGCTGGGTATGGAGCATACCGCCTTCGCCAACCCCAGCGGATTGGACGAGCAGGGGCATTATTCCTGCGCGAGAGATATGGCGGTGCTTGCTGCTCACGCGATGCGCCAGCCCGTCTTCTTGCGCCTGGCGTCCACCAAAAATGCCAGCGTGGGCAGCCGTACGATGAGCAACCACAATAAGCTGCTCAGCCGGTATGACGGCTGTATCGGATTGAAAACGGGCTATACCGGCGAGGCCGGAAGGACGCTGGTTACCTGTGTGGAGCGGGACGGTATGCGGCTGATCGCAGTTACCCTGTACGACGGCAACGACTGGCAAGATCACACGGCGCTGTATGACTACGGCTTTTCCGCCTATCGCCTGCAAACGCCGATTCACCGCGGAACGCCGGTGGCGTCGGTCGCTGTGCGCGGCGGGAAATCGGTTTTTGTACAGGCAGTGGCACAGGCGGATTTTTCCTGGCCGACGGCTGAGGGTGAAACGCTGACGACGCGCGTTTGCGTGAAGGACGCGGTTGACGCGCCCGTGTCGATCGGCGGGGTACTTGGTGAAATCGCATTTTACAGCGGCGATACGGAAGTGGGCCGCATTGCACTGGTTGCTGATGCGGGGGTAGAAACGGTTGATGCGGCGGAGCAGATCAGCTTTACGCAAAGGCTGATCCGTCTGCTGCGGCAGGGTACGGGAAAGTGAGGTGGCGGCGACGGAGGAGCGCTTGCAAAAATTGATCGCCGCTGCCGGGCTTTGTTCGCGCAGAACGGCGGAGCAATGGA
>CAMZIO010000059.1 GCA_947307255.1 uncultured Clostridia bacterium
CGCTCGCCGGTCTGCGTGAAGATGTCGAAGATGGCGTAGGTATCGCTGCTGGAGGTGACGGTCTCACACTGCGTCCCGTGTACGCGCAGCGGGAAATACATCTGCCCGCTCTGCCGCCCGCTGACCTTGACCGGGTGGATGTAGGTGCAGCCGTCCATCGTGCGGATGTTCAGCAGGACGCTCGTCGCGTGGCGGATGCGGGAGATGGTCTCGTAAATGTGCCGCTCATACTGGAACGCCACATAGCACAGAGCGCCGCGCGAGGCGATGAACTCGCTCGTGAGCACGAAGAAGTTGCAGACCATGAGGTCGGAGAACCAGTATTTCTGCAGCTCGGAGATGCAGTCGAAGAGGAAAAAGCTGTTCTCCGGCTCGGAGGAGATGATCCGGTGCACCTGGACGGAAAAGGTCTCGAAGCCCAGGGAAGGGTCGAGCGTGATCATCTTGATGTTCGCGCCGCGCTTTTTCAGCACGTCGGTGGGAATCAGCTCCTCGTGATCACCGAAACGCAGATAGATCATCGGCCGCCCGGTCAGCGCCTCGTCCACCACGAACTGCGTGGCGACAAACATGTAATCGCCGACGCTCTCCATCTGCCAGGTCACGGTGTCGCCCGGGCGGAGCCCGTCGAGCGCCCGGTCGAGTCCGGCGATGCCGGTGCTGATGCGGACAGTTTTATCCATGTGCCTCTCCTCCTGTTTCGTCAAACAGCTCCCACGGATACTCTTCCGGCGGCGGCGCGGTGAAGCGCAGCGCCCGCCCGTCCGCGGGATGCGAAAAGGCCAGTTCCTGCGACCAGAGCGCGATCGAATCCTCGTCGTCCGGCAGGCCGTATTTCCGGTCTCCGACGAGCGGCAGGCCGCGGGAAGAAAACTGGCAGCGGATCTGGTGTGTGCGCCCGGTCAGGAGCTCGATGCGCACGAGGCACAGCCCCCCGCGCCGTCCGAGCGTCTCGTAGCGCAGCGCGGCCTCCCGCGCGTCCCTGCCCGGCGTGTCGGTTACATAGGTCATGCGCCTGACCCGGTCCCGCGCAAGCAGATCGCGCAGCTCGCCTCGCTCCGCCGTCTCGCCGTGCACGACGGCGACATAGCGCTTTTCAAAGCTCCCCGCGCGGATCTGCGCCGAGAGCGCCGAGGCCGCCTCCGCGCTTCTGGCCAGCACCATGAGCCCGCCGACCACGCGGTCGAGCCGGTGAACGGTGCGGATCTCCGATACGCCGAGCTGCGCGCGCAGCAGCTCCGGCACGCCGCCGGGCTCGTCCGTGGACAGGACGCCCGCCGGCTTGAGGCAGACGACGAGCTCCCGGTCCTCGTATACGATCTGCACGCTCCGCACCACCTTTCCTTCGTTTGTAGTTTACCACAGTCTCCCCCGTGTTCTCAACAGACATTGCGCAAAAACATGGTGTTTTGCCGAAAAATATGTTATGCTGTTCAGGTGAGGTGTGAAACGATGAACGACGAAAATCGCGCGCTCTGTCCCCACCGCCGCGCCTGCGGCGGCTGCCAGCTCCTCAACCTCAGCTACGCCGAGCAGCTCGGCCACAAACAGCGCCAGGTCATCGGTCTGCTGGGCCGTTTCGGCCATGTCGAGGAGATCTGGGGCATGGCCGAACCTTATCATTACCGCAACAAGGTGCACGCGGCCTTCGCGCTCGACAGGCGTCGGCAGATCGTCTCCGGCATCTACCAGTCCAGCAGCCACGCCGTCGTCAAGGTCGACTCCTGCCTGCTCGAGGACGAGCTCGCAGACAGGATCATCGTCGCGATCCGCGGCATGCTGCGCGAGTTCAAGCTCCAGGTCTACGACGAGCGCAGCGGCACGGGCTGGCTGCGGCACGTGCTGGTGCGCCGCGGCTTTACGAGCGGCCAGGTCATGGTCGTGCTCGTCGCCGCCTCGCCCATCTTCAAAAATCAAAAGCTCTTCCTCTCGAAGCTTCTGTGCGATTTCCCGGAGATCACGACGGTCGTGCTCAACGTCAACGACCGCTTCGGCTCCCTGCTGCTCGGCCCGAAGAGCAAGGTCCTCTATGGCTCCGGCTTCATTGAGGATGAATTATGTAAACTAAAATTCCGCATCTCGCCCTCCTCCTTTTATCAGATCAACCCCGTGCAGACCGAGCGCCTCTACGCGGAGGCGATCCGCTTGGCGGGGCTGACTGGAAGCGAAACGGTGCTCGACGCCTACTGCGGCGTCGGCACGATCGGGCTGTGCGCGGCGGCGCAGGCCAAACAGATCATCGGCGTGGAGCTCAACGCCGACGCCGTCAGGGACGCGATCGTCAACGCGAAGCTCAACGGCATCAAGAACGCCTGGTTCACCGCCGGGGACGCCGGGGAGTTCATGGAGGGCATGGCCGCCGACGGGCAGAAGCCCGACGTCGTGTTCATGGATCCGCCGCGCGCCGGGAGCGACGAAAAGTTCCTGCGCTCGCTGCTGCGCGTTTCGCCGGCGCGCGTGGTGTACATCTCCTGCAATCCCGTCACCATGCAGCGCGATCTGACCCTGCTCGTCAGGGGCGGCTACCGGGTACGGCACATCCAGCCGGTGGACATGTTCCCCCACACGGAGCATGTCGAATCAGTTGTATTGATGTCTCGAGACGGGTAGAGTGTACAAGTTGGATGATATTTAGTTCAAAACAGAAAGGGAGGGTAAAAGCATGGGTTGGTTTTTCTCGAATCTTCATGTGCGTAAAACAGCGGAATATGATGCGGACTTTTTTCGGTCGACTTTGACAGAGATACTGAATGCAAAAGGATACGTGAAGAAGAATAGTCCGGATGAAGCAGATTTGTCGCTTTCAATTTATGATGCAGGCGGGAAATGGGTTTCTGTTTGTTCGGACGGGCTTGATTTCTATACAGAAGAAACGATTCAAGATATTTGCAACCCGCTTTCAGAGAGTTTATCAGCTGATGTATTGACTGTTTCATGCTTTGACAGCGACTGTCTGATATTGAACCGCGTAAACAAAAAACTTGACGTCGTCGCCTGGGCAAAAACAGGAAGCTATCCCGAACTCAAAATTCGTTCAACACCGGCAAGGTGGAAAGATATTGTTACTGATATTGCACAATGGAAATCTGTCCTTACACAGAAATACGATTTTGCAGAGGATGCCTTGGATGGTCTTGAACCGCTGTTAGGGCTTACATCCGGGCAGGGGCGGTTCTGCGATGAGCTTATCACGGAACAGTTTACAGAAGGAGTACAAACCTTATATTTCAACCTTCCTGAATCGGCCTCAAAATCAGAGCCTCCAAAGCTGTCCTTTACAAGCCCCAGTTTGATGCCTTGTGAGATTGGAAAAGACCAATGTTACTTTGTGATTAATACCGGAGGAAAAACGAAAGGCGTTGCGATTGCCTTTTCAGGCAGTTATGTTGAGCAAGAGAAAATCCGTTTTCGCGACGTTCAGTTGGAATATGATCTCGACCGTTATCCAAGAAAAACTATTCCGATTCAATTAGAGAAAAGGCAAATGCAAAACGGACAGTGGATTTACTATGCAGAATTACGCGATTTTCCAATCAGAGAAGGTGTGAAAGAAGGGCTGTCTTGGAAAAGAAAAAGCGAGGAGGACTGGAAAAGACAATTCGGCGTTCGTTTTACGCCTGAAGGCGATCCCAGAAAATTGCTGGACATAACAGTCCATTTTATCCCTTTGAAGAATCCGGAAGGTCAATGCGGATGGTGTGCCTGGCGGTGGTACGGAAGCAAACGGGCGTATATTGAAGAATACAACCGTACGTGGGGAGAAAATGTTAAAGAGCATCATGCTCAAGGAATCAAATTGCTCAATCCGGATGATTATGATCTTGATGAGTAAATCTTCTTTTGCATAGTGATCGACGGCATATTCTTTACGAGGCGGGTCGAGACAACAGCGTTGATAACGGCATTTTTATTCACGCTGTTGTCCC
>CAMZIO010000060.1 GCA_947307255.1 uncultured Clostridia bacterium
TTATCTTCCCCCAGTAGAACTGGGGGTTTATTTCCACGTCTAAAGACGCCAAAAAAGCGGCGCCGCTCCCGATAAACGGAAGGGCGCCGCGCCAATTGCCTGAGCGCCGTCCGGCGTTACAGGCCCATTTCCTTTTTGACTTCGCCAAAGCACTTAACCGCAAAGTCCAGATCCTCCTTCGTGTGGCCCGCGGAGATCTGCGTGCGCACGCGGTCGCGTCCCTTGGGAACGACGGGATAGCAGAAGCCCACGACGTACACGCCCTTATCCAGCATCCGGCGGGCAAACTCGTTGGCAACCTTGGGATCGTAGAGCATGACAGGGACGATGGGGTGCTCGCCAGGCAGCAGGTCAAAGCCGAGCTTTTCCATCTCCGCGCGGAAGTAACGCGCGTTCTCATGCACCTTGTCGCGCAGGGCGGTGGACTCGTTGAGCATCCGGATCGTCTCGATCGTGGCCGCGCAGATTGCCGGTGCGAGCGAGTTGGAGAACAGATACGGGCGGCTGCGCTGGCGCAGCAGATCGACGATCTCCCGCTTTGCCGCGGTATAGCCGCCGGACGCGCCGCCCATGGCCTTGCCGAAGGTGCCGGTGAGAATATCCACCCGGCCCATCACGCCGCAAAACTCCGGCGTGCCGCGGCCGTGCTCGCCCATAAAGCCGACGGCGTGGCTGTCGTCCACCATGACCAGGGCGTCGAACTCCTCCGCCAGGTCGCAAATGCCCTTGAGATTGGCGATATAACCGTCCATGGAGAACACGCCGTCGGTGGCGATGATGATCTTCTGGCAGCCCGCCGCACGCGCATCGGTCAACTGCTTGCGCAGATCCTCCATGTCGCTGTTGCGATAGCGATAGCGGTGCGCTTTGCAAAGGCGCACGCCGTCGATGATGGAGGCGTGGTTCAGCTCGTCGGAGATCACGGCGTCGTCCGGCCCCAGCAGCGTCTCAAAGAGGCCGCCGTTGGCGTCAAAGCAGGAGGAATAGAGGATCGCGTCCTCCATGCCGACGAAATCTGCAATCTCGCGCTCGAGCGTTTTGTGGATCTCCTGCGTGCCGCAGATAAAGCGCACGGAGGACAGGCCGAAGCCCCAATCGTCGTAACTGGCCTTGGCCGCAGCGATCAGGCGCGGATGATTGGAAAGGCCCAGATAGTTGTTCGCGCACATATTGACCACGGCGCTTTTTTGCGTGGTATCAATGCGGCTTTTCTGCGGCGTTGTGATAATACGCTCGTTTTTATAGGTACCCGCCTCGCGGATTCCGTCAAGCTCTTTGCGATAAAATTCATACGCGGTTTTCATCTGCGCTTAATCCTCCTTCTTCTTCGTCCAGTCGAGAATGACCTTGCCGCTCTTGCCGCTGTGCATGGCCTCAAAGCCCTTCTCAAATTCCGTATAATGGAAGCGGTGCGTGATGGCGGGAGAAAGATCCAGTCCGCCCTGCACCATGTAACTCATCTGGTGCCAGTTGTCCATCTTGCGGCCGTAGATGCCCTGCAGGGTCAGACCCTTGCCGATCACGTCGTTCATATTCAGGTTGATGCTGCCATTGCCAAGCCCCAGCAGGCTGATCTTACCGCCGTTTCGCATCACGCTGATCATCTGATTGAGCGCCGCGCCGCTGCCGGACATCTCAAAGCCGACGTCAAAGCCCTCCGTCAGACCCTGCTCCCGCATGGTAACGGTCAGATCCTCCCGCGCGGTATTCACCGCCGCGTCCGCGCCCATCTTGCGGGCAAGGCCGAGGCGATGGTCGTTGAGATCGGTAACCACCACGCGGCGCGCGCCGGCATACTTGGCAATCGCAACGGCGAGAATGCCGACCGGGCCTGCGCCCGTAATCAGCACGTCCTCGCCCACGAGGTTGAACATCAGCGCCGTATGGGTGGCGTTGCCCACCGCATCGAACATGGCGACCACATCCTCATCGAGCGAGGGGTCGATCATAATGACGTTGCGCGCGGGAATGCAGACATACTCGGCAAAGGCGCCGTCCCGGTCCACACCCACGCTGTTGGTGTTTTTGCACCACTGGATGTTGCCCGTGTGGCAGTTGCGGCAATGGCCGCAGGTGATGTGCCCCTCGCCGCTGACGCGCTGACCGATGGAAAGGCCCGTAACGCCCGCGCCAAGCTCCGCAATCTCACCGACGTACTCGTGGCCGATGACCATGGGGGGCTTTACGTGCTGCGCAGACCACTCGTTCCAGTCGTAAATATGCACGTCGGTGCCGCAAATTGCTGTTTTATGTACCTTGATAAGCACCTCCCCCGGTCCGGGGGTCGGTACGGGGACCTGCCGGAGTTCCAAGCCGGGGCCGGCGGTCGGTTTTACGATTGCGTCCATGAGCCGCATGATTATGACCTCCTATCAAAAACACATTAGCGGTTAACTTCCTTGCTTTATAGACATTATGCCTTTTTCGCCAAAAAGTCAATAATTTTCAAAATCAGCGCCGATATTTTTTCACCATCCGACGCTCTCTTTTCACGCCGCGCGCACGCCGCAGTCGGTCGGTGCGGCAGGCGACACGGGAAAAGGCGCAGGCACTCAGCCTGCGCCTTTTCCCCCTTTACGCTCAGCCGTTGAGCCGCCAGACGCCCGCGTTGAGGTAGAGCGCAAAGCTCACCCAAACCAGATACGGGATCTGGAGCCGCGCCGCCAGCCGATCCACACGGTTAAACGAGAGGAGCATCCACAGCACCAGCGCCCAAAGCGCGAGCAGCCATACCAGCGCCGCGCCAAACGCCTGGAGATTGAAGAAAAGAATGCTCCAGAAGAAATTGAACGCCAGCTGCGCCAGAAACAGCAGCAGACTGCGGCTGCGCGCTGCGGAATGGGGCGCAAGCTCCACACGCGCCGCCCCGACGCCCATGAGCGCATAGAGTACCGTCCATACGATGGGAAACACGATACCCGGCGGCGAGAGCGGCGGTTTTTGAATGGTCGCGGCGTAGATTTGCGTGCTCTCGCGGGTCAGCAGCCCAGCCAGTGCGCCGACCGCTTCCGCAGCAACGATCCAGAGAACATACGCTTTCCAAGATTTCCTTTCCACGTGCATCACCCAAGTTAGAATATGCCCCGTCCGGCCCGATCTATACCAGTCGGACGAGGCGCTGCGCCGGGCAACTGCCTCCCCCAGCCGTGCGCCGGCGGTCCGCGCTGCTCCTTTTTGGGCAAGTTGCACAAAAGTCGCAGGCCAGCGGCCGCGAGCCGTCCGGCGAAGCTCCGCCCGGCGAACAGGCCCGTTTTTGGGGGGCGGCGGGGGGGGGGGGGGGGTGGGGGTGGGGGGGGGGGGGGGGGGGGGGGGGGT
>CAMZIO010000061.1 GCA_947307255.1 uncultured Clostridia bacterium
TGGCCAAGACCAAGACCCGCTGGGGCAAGTTCCGCCCCTGGCTGCTGATCGGCACGCTGACGAACGCGGCGGTGCTGTTTGCAATGTTTTCCGCGCCGCCGAAGATGGACGCCGCGGGACTGACCGCCTACGCTGCGGTAACGTACATCCTCTGGGGCGTAACCTATACGATGATGGATATTCCGTACTGGTCCATGATCCCCGCCTTCACCGAGGGCGGACGCGAGCGCGAGGGCCTGACGACGCTGGCGCGTACCTGCGCGGGCGTCGGCAGCGCGCTGGTTACGGTGTTTACGATGGCGCTCGTGCCGGTGCTGGGCGGTATGTTCGCGGGGGCGGACGCCGGTGCAAAGACGATCGAAATCACAGGCTTTCGGTATTTCGCGCTGCTTATAGCGGTGCTTTTCGTGGCCTTTACGGTGATCTGCTGCCTCAACATCAAAGAAAAATCCACCGCGGAGATGAAGACCGTCTCCGTCGGGCAGATGTTCCGCGCGCTCGTGCAAAACGACCAGGCCATGACCGTAACGATTACGATCGTGCTGATCAACTGCGCGATCTATATCACCTCCAACCTGGTGATCTACTTCTTCAAGTACGACTTCGGCACCACCGGCTGGAACGACGCCTACGTGCTCTTTAATATGTTCGGCGGCGCGATTCAGGTGCTCTCGATGATGGCGTTTTACCCGCTGCTGCGCAAGAAGTTCACCAGCTTGCAGATCTTCTACATCTGCCTGGGCATGGCGGTGGCGGGCTACGGCGTGCTGCTGGCGCTGGCGTTCACGAACATGTCCAGCGTTTACATGCTCTTTATCCCGGCGTTCTTTATCTTCGCCGCCAACGGGATGCTCAGCGTCATCACCACGGTGTTTCTTGCCAACACGGTGGACTACGGCGAGCTGAAAAACGGCCGCCGTGACGAGAGCGTGATCTTCTCCATGCAGACCTTCGTGGTCAAGCTGGCCTCCGGCGTGGCGGCCCTGGCAGCCTCCATTTGCCTGAGCATCAACCACCTCCAGTCCGGCACGGAGGTGTCTGAGGCGGACAAGCTGGTGGACTGGTCGCTGGGCGTCAGCCTTGCGCAGAAGACGGGCCTTCGCATGACGATGGCGCTCGTGCCGATCGCCGGGCTGATCGTCGCCTTCTTCTGGTTTCGCAAGCACTATCGGCTCACCGATGAAAAGGTGGAGCAGATCGCCGCAGAGGTCAAGGCGCTGCACGAAAAGAACGCCTGATACGGCGCTTGCAGCGCAAGGGTTTCCGGCAGGATAACGAAGCAAGGGCCCGGAAGCGTACCGCTTCCGGGCCCTTTCCTGTGCAGGGGATTATTCCATGGTATTCACGCAGCCGATGAACAGCGGCATACCGTTCACGCCGGTGATCAGGAAGGCGAACGGCCGGTCGAGATCCATCTCACAGCTCGGCAGGCTTTCCGGCATCATGGCGCTTGCCTCCGCCATGATGGCCGTAAACGCGGCGGCCTCGCAGCCGTCCTCATTCAGCTTCACGCGTGCGGCGTGCTTTACCCGCGTTACCGCAACCTGCGACAAGTCGGTCAGCGGCGAGAAGTCGGCACGGGTGTCGTCAAATACGTCCTCCACACCGAGCGAACGCAGCGCGTCCACAAGCTCCAGATCCGAGCTGACGTCAAATTTCGGCACGCTCCAGTGTACCTCGCCAAAGGTCGCCTGCTCGTTTTGCTGCGCGCCGAGCCAGTCGCGCAGCGCGTCCTCGTCGCCCATCACGTCCGTTAACGCCGCGTCCCGGTCGGGCAGCAGGAAGGTCATCGCCGTGCCGTCCTTAAAGGGCAGGCTCGCGATCGAATAGCCCTCTCCGCGCACGAAGCGGGCCTCGTGCGTCGCGTGCATGAAGTCCACGCGCTGTTCCGCGCCTGCGGAGGAGGTGAAGAGATCCTCGCAGGTGGCACCGGTCTGGAATTCATCGGCCCATTCCTGCTTGAAATACAGTGCCGAGAGCAGCATCATCACCGTTTGCGGGGTGGTTTCCAGCCCGGCGGCGGCCTCCTCTAAAAGACGGCCCGTATTTTCGTTGACCCACTCGGCGATTGCCGCGTCGGTTGCCTTGTCACCCATCGGCGCGCGGTAGACCGAGGCAAAGTAGTCATCCGCCAGACGGTCCACCGTCTCGCTGCGGTACGACACCTGCTCGTTGAGCCACAGCGCGTTGGCGAGCGTCGTCTTGCCATAGGCCGATTCTGCGTACAGGCTGCGCCAGAGCGAGCTTGCCGCCGCGCGGGCCTGCTCAACGGAGGACAGCCCCAGCAGCTCCAAAAGCTGCGACTGGGTCTGGCCGCTCACGGTTTCGGTGAGCATACACAGGGCAACGTACAGATTGGCGGGGGAATAGACCGTGTTTTCTTCCTGTCTGCCGGACAGCACCTGGGATAGTGTGCGCAGCGTATAGCGGCTCATCCCGGGCAGGAAGGCGTTGTCCACGCCGTTGCCGCGCAGGGCGTCCACCGCCTCGGTATAGGCGTTCATCGCCTCGGAATACTCGTCCCAGACGCGCTGATTTTCCTGCCAATATTTTTCCTCTCCCAGCTTCTCATAGTCCAGCGCGTCGAGCTTTTCCATCAGCTCGCTTTCGCTGGGCATGGCGGGCAGCTCGGGCAGCGATGCGGTTTTGACCGCAAGGGCGGCAAGCTGCCTGGTCGCGGGGCTGTCGTTGGGCGTGTCCTGCTCCGGCGCCTCGGCGCAGCCGGAGAATAGACAACACAGTGCAAGAATGACGGCAAGCAATCGCTTCATCGTGATCGCTCCTTTCATCGAATTGTTTTGTTGGACGGGCACGCCGCGGAAAAGGTTCCCGAAACGGCTTGCGCAGCCGATACAATCATAACCACCAGTAAACTGGTGGTTTGACCAGCCCCTAGAAGGGGCTATT